>JBCDBE010000057.1:0-22454 GCA_039184365.1 Bacteroidota bacterium
GTGAAAATATATTCGATAAAGACCTGATAAAAGTGGTATACAGAATTTTATTTACATAAAAACTCCTATTCCCTAACCATTTGCCATTCCTTGAAGCTTTAAGAGCAGGAACAGATAACATACCCTGTTCATGAACTTTGTTCCACCACAATGAAGTTCTCCAAACTCTTTCAATCAATAGGTGCCGGATGACATTAGGCATACTAGCATATGTGGGTCAAAGTTTTCACCTATAAAAATTCATCTCATCCATGTAGGTCCACACTTTTTCCGGAAGTAGGGTTTTGATGTTTTTACCGTTTTGATGCTCCCTACGGATAAAGGTGGACGAAATCTGCATAATGGGGGCATCCACTCGATGGATTTTGGAATGGTCCTTAAATTGGTGGGTTACCTCTCCCTCTGCTATTCTTGGATAGACATAGAGGTCATGATTTTCTAAAATGGCTTTGTAATTCTTCCATTTATGAAAGCTTTTTAGGTTGTCTTCGCCCATAATTAAACAGAACGCGTACTCTGGATAATGTTCTGCAATATGGACCAAGGTATTCACCGTATAATTGGGCTGTGGTAGATCAAATTCAATGGTACTGGCCTTGAGTTTTGGATAGTCTAGAATGGCCTCGAATACCATTTGGTAGCGATGGTGATTATCAAGAAGGGTCTGTTTTTGCTTAAAAGGGCTCTTAGGGGTAATCACGAACCAAACCTCATCCAAGGCCGAGAACTCCACCATATGGTTGGCAATAACCAAATGCCCAATGTGGATGGGGTTAAAGGTGCCAAAATACAATCCTATGTTCTTTTTCATCTTCAAGGAAATTTTCCTCCTAGAAAAAAGGGAAGTTTTTGATTTTAAATTGATTCCTAGGTATCCTCCAGTGACGCTCCAACAAATTCTGCTACCAATTGATGCGCTTCTTGTAGGGCAATATCCAAATCATAGTTTTTGATGACCACATCAAATTGCGGGGCGGTAGCCAATTCCACAGAAGCCTTGGCAATACGCATATTGATTTTGTCATTGCTTTCGGTACTGCGTTTCTTCAACCGGATCTTCAGTTCATCCACACTTGGGGGTTTTACAAAAACTGCCAGGGTTTCCTTGGGAAACTTCTTTTTTATCCGCAAACCGCCTGCAACGTCAATATCAAAAATCACATGTTTACCTTGACCCCAAAGGCGTTCCACTTCGCTTTTTAAGGTACCATAAAAATTATCGCGGTAGACTTCCTCCCATTCCAAAAAATCGCCATTTTTGATATGCTGCTTAAATTCTGAAATCGTAATAAAATAATAATGCTCCCCATGCTTCTCCTCACCCCGCCTAGGTCGGGACGTGGCCGATACGGAAAAGGCCAAATTGAGCTCGGATTGATTCAACAGATAGCGGACCATCGTGGTCTTCCCGCTGCCGGAAGGGGCCGAAAAAATTAATAATTTCCCCCCTTTGCTCACAGTACGTTCAATAATTGTTCTTTGATTTTCTCCAACTCATCCTTCATCTGTACTACCAACTGTTGCATGGGTGCATAGTTGGATTTGGAACCTATCGTATTGATTTCCCTCCCAATTTCCTGGCAGATAAAGCCCAGTTTCTTTCCGTTGGAATCATCAGAATTTAACGTGGCCTCAAAATAATCGAGATGATTGCCCAAGCGCACCTTTTCTTCAGTGATATCATACTTCTCCAGGTAATAAATGAGCTCTTGTTCAAAACGGTTGTCGTCTACTTCGGCCTTAAGGTCGGCCACTGCCTTTTCAAGCCGATTCCGTATGGAATGCAAGCGCTCCGGATCGATGGCAACCACCTTTTCCAACAATTGACGCAAAAGTTGAAGACGATGGTTAAAATCTTGTTCCAAGGCTTGTCCTTCTTCCAATCGAAATTGCTGCAGGGCCTCTATGGCCTTTGAAAGCGCATTTTTAATAGCCGTGAATTCTTCGGCATCGATTTCGTCCTTATCGGTTTTCATGGTATCCGGCATGCGGAGGGCCAGCTCCAACAATTTGAGTTCATCACCCTGAGCGATACCGGCCAATTGTTCCATATAGTTTTTGACTACCCCTTGGTTGACTTCGGCCGTGGTCTCCTCCCCGGTAATTTCTACGTACAACCCAAAATCCACTTTGCCACGGACGACACTATTGGCGATCTGTTTGCGCAATACCAGTTCCTTTTCCCGATACACCTGGGGAATACGGGCATTGATGTCAAGATTTTTGCTGTTGAGGGATTTCAACTCTACGGTAATCTTTTTGGTAGGAAGTTGCACTATCTCTTTCCCGTAGCCTGTCATGGAGTGAATCATACTTCTTGGCGGAATTTCCGCAAATTTAGAGAAATTAATAGCAGTGCTTTACTACTTCAATAAAAGTGGGATAGCCTATTTCTTCTTTTTTATTTTTTTTGGCTTTTTACACTTTTTGCAATATTGGGCGTACGCTTCCAAAATACTATCTACTTTTCGTTCCCATTGAATTTGCATTATACTGTCTCTTGCAAATTTTGATTCTTTGGAATAAGTGGACAGGATTTTAGTGTTTTCCTGGTTGATTTGATGAAGAAATACTTCGATTGATTTTGCATTTATCCTACTCCTGTTTTGGTGCATCTTCTTTCGAAGTTTTCTTGCTGCCAATTCATATAAATCCCAAGATGTTTGAGCATATTTCAACAAAATCGCCGTTTCCGGACCCTCATCCATCCAAGAAGCATTGGGCGAGAAGGAGTTACTAACAAGAGGATTTAAATTGGCAAAAAGCAATTGAAAGTTCATGGCCCTATAACTTAGTCCTGCAGATAGGTAAATGGATTGTTCCTCCCCAGTAGCAGGTGGCTTGGCCTTAAAATCTTCCTTCTTTAATTGATATTCCTCTGACCATTCTACAATGACCTCTTGGGAAAGGGCGGTCAAAGGAATAAAAAACAAATAAAGTAGTTTACCCATCAAATAAAAATTAATTTAATCCAACTCCCTTACCCAGATGTTGCGATAGCTGACACGACTATTGTCTTGGTGGTCCTGAAGTTTTAGGGGTGCAGGGCCGTGTGCCCCATTTTTGGGCCAGCCGATATATTCCGTGGTACCCTCTATTTCAAAATGGTCCTGGACCAATACCCCATTATGTAACACGGTTATCGTAGCGGATTTCGTTTTTTCCCCTGTTTCACTAAAAACTGGGGCGTGGTAAATGATATCATAGGCATTCCATTCCCCACTAGGTTGGGAAGCCATCGCCAAAGGAACGGACTGCTTGTAAATGGACCCCACCTGCCCATTGACATAGGTGGGGTTATCATTGTTGTCCAACACCTGCACTTCATAGCGACTTTGTAGAAACACCCCGCTATTGCCCCGGTTCTGACCCTCCCTTTGTACCTCCGCTGGGGATTTCCATTCCACATGCAACTGCACACTTCCAAAGTTTCGCTTCGTCTGAATGTCCCCTGCTTTATCCTTTACCGTCATGGTGCCATTACCATTCAAATACCATTGAACCTCCGTACTATCTATGGCACTTACCCACTCCTCAAAACCACTACCGTCAAACAGCACAATGGCATCGCTGGGCACCCCCTTTTCGCCGATTTCCACCCTGGGGGGTACCGGTTCATAAAACTCAGTGGCTTCGGGAGTGGTAGGTTCCTTCTCAACCTCTTTAGTGCCTTCCTGCGGAGATTGGGGAACCCTTTGCTGGGCCTGTTGTTGGCATGAGGTCATCGCCAAAATGCCAAATAGTATCAAGGGTAACCTCATGATCCCAATATCCTTTTAAGTTGTTCTTTATCGATTTCCGCACCTGCAAAATCATCAAAGGTCTTTTCCGTGGCCTCGATAATATGGTCCGCAATAAATTTTGCCCCTTCCCGAGCCCCTTGTTCCGGGCTCTTAATGCAGCATTCCCATTCCATCACCGCCCATACATCACAACCGTATTGGGTCAACTTGGAGAAAATGGTCTTGAAATCAATTTGACCATCTCCTAGGGAACGGTAACGTCCCGCTCGATCTCCCCAATCGTTGTACCCGCCAAAAGCGCCCTTTTTCCCGGTAGGATTGAATTCGGAATCCTTTACATGGAAGGATTTGATGAATTCGTGGTAGTGATCAATGTAGGCAATATAGTCCAATTGCTGCAGCACAAAATGACTGGGGTCGTACAAAATGTTCACACGTTTGTGATGGCCGGTGGCCTCCAAAAAACGCTCAAACGTATCCCCATCATGCAGGTCTTCCCCTGGATGTATTTCATAACAGACATCCACCCCTTCTTTGTCAAAATGGTTCAAGATGGGCAGCCACCGATTGGCCAATTCCTCAAAACCCATTTCCACCAATCCGGCAGGACGTTGTGGCCAAGGATGCGCCGTATGCCATAAAAGGGCACCAGAAAAAGTGGCATGGGCAGTTATTCCCAACCTCCTACTTGCGGTGGCTGCCTTTTTTACGGTTTCCACGGCCCATTCCGTTCGTTCCTTGGGCTTCCCCTTTAATTCATCCGGTGCGAAATTATCAAACATCATGTCATAAGCAGGATGGACCGCAACCAATTGCCCCTGTAAATGGGTGGAGAGTTCCGTAATCTCCAAGCCGTACGAGTTGATTTTGCCCTTAAACTCATCACAATAGTCTTGAGACTCTGCAGCGGTATCCAAATCAATGAGAAAATGTTCCCAAGTGGGTATTTGAATGCCCTTATACCCCAAACCAGAGGCCCATTTACACATACCCTCCAAGGTATTGAACGGGGCCTTGCTATCCACAAATTGTGCTAAAAAGACCGCAGGTCCCTTTATTGTCTTCATAACTCAAAATTTAAAAAGTTTTCAGATTATTCCGCTATATTTAGCAGGATGAAGTGCTTCATCCTAATAGTAGCGAGTTGCTATAAATATAGCGATTCCAACACGAATAAAGCAGTGTATGGACAATCCAAATATCGTCTATGATGCCATTGTGGTAGGTACGGGTATTACCGGTGGCTGGGCCGCTAAAGAACTCTGTGAAAATGGATTGAAAACCTTGGTTTTGGAACGGGGGCGCATGATAAAACATGTTCAAGACTATCCCACCATGCATGACGACCCCTGGGATTACCCTTTTAAGGGAGAACTCTCAAGGGAGGAAAAGAAAAAATATCCCAAGCAATTACGGGTTGGCTGGGCACCACAGGATGATGTCAAGCACTTTTTTGTGAACGATTTGGAACATCCCTACCAAGAGACCAAACGATTTGATTGGATCCGTGGGTACCATGTGGGAGGACGTTCCATAACCTGGGGAAGGCAAAGCTACCGTTGGAGCGATATTGACTTTGAAGCCAATCTTAAGGAAGGTATTGCCATAGACTGGCCAGTACGATATGCAGATATTGCCCCCTGGTACGATACCGTGGAAGAATACATTGGCGTAAGTGGTGAAAATTTAGGGCTGCCCCAACTCCCCGACGGTAAGTTTCATCCACCTATGGATTTGAATTGTGCAGAATTGGAGTTGCAGCGGTCAATATCCGAAAAATTTGAGGATGGGCGATTATTGACCATTGGAAGAACGGCAAATATTACCAATCCCAATTCGGGAATCGAAGGTCGAAGTCCTTGCCAATTTCGCAATCGGTGTTGGAGGGGTTGCCCTTTCGGAGGGTATTTCAGCAGCAATTCCTCAACGCTTCCAGCAGCTGAACGTACAGGAAATATGACCTTACGGCCTAATTCCATTGTCCATGAAATCCTTTATGATGAATCGACCAAAAAAGCGACAGGAGTAAAGGTTATAGATACCGAAACCCATGAAAAGCTGGAATTCAAGGGAAGGATCGTATTTTTGTGTGCCTCCGCCATGGCCTCGGTGGGGATTCTTTGGCAGTCAAGATCAAAGTCGTTTCCAAACGGCATGGGCAACAACCATGATGAATTGGGCCGAAATATTATGGATCATCACTACCAATTGGGTGCTTCCGCAAAAGTGGATGGCCATTTGGATAAATACTACAAAGGTCGACGGCCCAACGGATTCTATATTCCACGATTTGTCAACTTGGATAAAAAAACCCGTCGAAAGGATTTTTTGCGGGGCTTTGGGTACCAAGGAGGTGCCAGCCGGCAAAACTGGTCGGAAGTAATAGCCGAAACAGGTCATGGCAAAACGTTAAAAGAAGCCATTTTAGAACCGGGAGATTGGCAAATTGGAATGACCGGATTTGGGGAGATGCTGCCCTATCATAACAATCGCGTTTCATTAAGTCCCGACAAAAAAGACCAATGGGGATTGCCACAACTCGATTTTGATGTGGAGTTCAAAGAAAATGAGTACCATATGCGTGAAGCCATCAAAAAGGAGGCAGTAGCGATGCTCAAGGCTGCTGGCTTTAAAGAGGTGAGTGCGTACGATACCGAAACCGGTCCAGGTCTGGGCATCCATGAGATGGGCGGTGCCCGTATGGGCTGGAACCCAAGGACATCGGTCACCAACAAACACAATCAACTGCATGATGTCCCCAATGTATACGTTACCGACGGGGCTTTTATGACCTCGGCCAGCTGTGTCAACCCCTCATTGACCTATATGGCCTTTACCGCAAGAGCTGCCAACCATGCGGCTGAACAGTTTAAATTGGGTAAATTTGCGTAACAACCAAAATGTATGGAGAACGCTTCGGCCCGCAGTCTTTGGGGCGATTTTTTAGACAAGCATTTAGAATTTGCCAACGAACCTGCCCCCGGAGCCGGGTATTTTGGAGACAACGAAAAAGACGCCGATGCCTTGGTCGATTTGATTCTGAAAGACATCAAAAGGGCGACTTCACATTCCCTATTGGGATTGCAATTGCGAAAGGAGCCTTTGCCTAAAATTGGGGACTTTTTTGTGGCCACCAATTGGAAAGGTGACGCAAAATGTATCCTTAGAACTACTTCTGTAAAACTTGTGCCTTATTTCTCCATTCATGCGGAACACGCGCGTTTGGAAGGGGAAGGCGATAAAAGCCTGGACCATTGGCGCAAGGTCCATTGGGACTATTACACCCGTGAACTTGCCGAATTTGGGAAACAACCTTTGGAAAGCATGATTGTGGTTTTTGAACGATTTGAAAAGGTCTTTGAGCGGTAGGCTATCAAACCCTCAGGTGTGTACTGTAATCCCTACCCACTACCACTCAATAAGTCACTAATCTTGCTTTTATAGGTTTGGCCAATAGGAATCTTATGCCCCTTGAGATAAATACGATTTCCTTGAATCCGTTCAATTTTCTCGGTGCTCACTATAAAGGACTTATGCACCCGTAAAAAAGCATCCTTGGGCAATAAAATTTCCAAGCCCGAGATTTTTTCATGGCTGATGATCATGCCGTCCTTTAGATGCACTTTGGTGTAATTCCCCAAGGCTTCCACAAATAGGATGGCATCCAAATGAATTTGATGGTATTGCTTGTCCCCTTTTAGAAAAAAATGGCTTTTGCCTATAGTTCTTGAGGGTACTTCAATCAGTGGGTTGACGCTTTTTGGCACGTTCATTTTGTTGACCGCCTTGAGAAATCGTGAAAAAGAAAACGGTTTCAGTAAGTAATCCACGATATCCAATTCATAGCCTTCCAAAGCAAATTCCTTATAGGCCGAAGTCACAATGATTTTTGGAGGATCGGTAACCGTCTTCAACCATTCAAAGCCCGTCATTTTTGGCATGTTGATGTCCAAAAAAACCAAATCCACCTTTTGTTGGGATAGTAGTCTAGAGGCCTCAAAAACATTATAGGCATTACCTGCTTTTTTCAAATAGGCTAACTCTGCGCAGTAGCCTTCAATGATACGGTGCGCTATAGGTTCGTCATCAACAATACAGTAGGTTTTCATACGTATTGAACTCCCTTAGTAGGTTTGAATGGTTAATTTTGCCTTATAGATGCCTTCGGTTTGTTCAATTTGCAAGTGATGCCTATTGGGATAAATCAATTCCAACCGTTTTTTCAAATTGTTCAGTCCGGTCCCTCCTTTTTGAGTTTCAACTTTTGCGTCAAAGTTATTGGCAATTTTAAAAACCAATTGATTCCCTTCCACTTTCAGGCTTAAATGGATATAAGCACTTTCGGTCAGCGACTCCACACCATGTTTTATGGCATTTTCCAAAAGGTTGATAAATAGTAAGGGGGCTACCTGTGCATCATTTTTTACTTGATGGTCAAATTGAATATCCACATTTTTCTGATAGCGAATTCTGTGCAGTGCAATATAGTTCTCCAAATAATCAATCTCGTCCATAATATGGACTTCATCTTCCTTTCCCATGTCAATGGTATAACGCATCATATCAGAAAGTTGCAAAACTACATCTGGAGCTTGAGGGGATTTTTCCACCACCAAACCGTATAAATTGTTAAGCGTGTTAAAAAAGAAATGTGGATTTACCTGACTTTTTAGTAATGCCAATTCTGCCCTTGCTTTGGAATTTTTAAGTGTTCCCAACCAACGCCATTGCTTATAAATCCATAAAATGACCATCCCGGAAATGGTGAGCAATATAAAATAGCTTATTACCGGCATGTGATTTTCCAAAAAGTCAGGGGACGACCTATATGTAAAAAAGTAAGCGATGACCGCACCGTAGGCCAAAAAGATAGCAATCTTATATTTTTTAAATAACTCCGGTAGTATTAGGTAGGCCACCCCCATCCAAAACAAAATAAGAAGGGGTATGGTCATGGAATTAGCGCGAATCCCTTCCAAACGCCATACCAGTAACACGGCAACGAGTAACCCTACCACCGCTAAGACCTGATACAAAGGAAACCTATCTATGAGAATGGCCAATCCCCACCAAGAAAAAACGAAAATAAAACCATGGATAATAACAAAAAGCAATGGAACGACTGACCCGGGGTTCACAAACAACCAAACCTCGCCTACAACCATTAGAATTGCCAACCCCAAGGTAATGAGTCCGCTGATAAGTAGTGTTTTGTAATCCTTTTTAAGAAGCGCTTCCACAAGCCAAAAATAACGCCATCACCAAGCGTGTACAATCTTTTTGACCAACCCTACAATTTTTATGTTAAACACCACTGTTTTTTTGTCCAATCGGTCAGATGGCAATTTATAGATAGAATGCACACATTTCCAATGTGTTCAACATAATAAATAGACAAGTATAACTGGGCTACGGATGTTTGCTGCAAATTGTGAAAAACAACTTTGTATGGGCACATTAACCGTCACTAATTTATCAAAGACCTACGCCAATGGCGTAAAAGCATTGGACAGTGTTTCTTTGGAGCTTAAAAATGGCCTGTTTGGTCTTTTAGGGCCAAACGGTGCAGGAAAATCCTCTTTAATGCGCACCCTGGCTACCTTACAGGAACCAGACTCCGGATTGGCAACCTTGGATGGTATCGATATCCTAAACCAACCTGGAGAGGTACGCAAAGTACTGGGGTATCTACCGCAGGAATTTGGTGTATATCCCAATATAACTGCGGAACAGCTGTTATCGCATTTGGCCATTTTAAAAGGAATTACAAAGCGGACTGAGCGTAAAAACCTGGTAAACTACCTTTTAGCCAAAGTAAATCTGTACCATGAACGCAACAAATCGGTCAAAGGATTTTCGGGCGGCATGAAACAGCGCGTGGGTATTGCGCAGGCCCTTATTGGCAACCCAAAACTTATCATTGTCGATGAACCTACAGCAGGTCTGGACCCCACCGAGCGCAATCGTTTCTATAATTTATTGGCAGATTTGGGCCGTGAAGTAATTGTTATTCTATCCACACATATTGTTGATGATGTCCGTGAACTGTGTACCAAAATGGCCATTATGAATGCTGGCAAAATTGTTTATCATGGTGCGCCACAAAATGCAATTGACGAACTAAGAGGTAAGGTA
This sequence comes from Bacteroidota bacterium, assembly GCA_039184365.1. Classification (GTDB taxonomy): domain Bacteria; phylum Bacteroidota; class Bacteroidia; order Flavobacteriales; family Flavobacteriaceae; genus Croceivirga. The sequence continues at coordinate 9,879 of JBCDBE010000057.1, forward strand.
TATCAAAAAATAGTTGAGCCTAATCAGCTTGATGATTATGCCAAGGATTATACTATCATTTCCAATAAAATGTTTGGTGGCCGGCCTTTGATCCATGTCTTTAGCGCAGCACATCCCAACAATGGTTTTGAACCGGTGGCCCCCAACTTGGAGGATGTCTTCTTTTCCAGAATCCATACGTCCAGTGTATTTATTTAATCTTCACCAATCCTAGTTCATCATGTTCAGAACCTTCTTTTTCTCAGAACTAAAATACAGCTTGAGACAGCCCCTAGTTTATATTTTCATGGCCATTTTCGCAACCATGGAATTCTTTGCTACGGTCAGTGACAGTGTGCAAATAGGGGGGGCCATTGGAGGTGTATACCGTAATTCCCCTTTTACGCTTACCCAGCATATTACCATACTTTGTCTCCTTTCGGTTATCATGGCGGCTGCTTTTTTTAACAATGCTGCTTTACGGGATTATGACAATCAATTTCACGAAATTTTGTTTACGACCCCCTTAAGCAAGCCTGGTTACTTTTTTGGACGCTTTTTTGGGGCCCTGGTGATTGCAACATTACCCTTACTAGGGGTATTTGTTGGGATGCTTCTAGGAACCTACATGAATACCATCTTTGGTTGGCTGGAAACGAATCGTTTTGGTCCTTTTAACTTAGAAATGTATTTGAATAACTACCTGCTTTTTATTTTACCGAATATGTTTTTGGCAGGTGTCTTTATATATGCCTTGGCCCATACTTGGAAGCGTACAGTTATCTCTTTTGTAGGTAGTATGGTCATTGTCGTCGCCTATATTGTTGCAACCACGCTAACCTCGGACATTACCAATGAAACGCTTGCCGGTCTTTCCGATATTTTTGGAATTAACACCTACGATATCGAAACCAAATACTTTACCACCGTGGAAAAAAATACTATCAGTCCCAGTTTTTCAGGGGTATTATTAAAAAACCGTTTGGTATGGTCTATGTTGGGACTACTGATATTGTTACTGTCTTATTTCAATTTCTCTTTCAAAGAAAAAAACCAAAAAGCCAGAAAACAAAAAGAAACCCAAAAAGCAGAAGTATCCATTTTTAACAACCCAAGACCCAACCCTTCGTTTACCGCAAACAGCTCTTGGATGCAGTTTAAAAGCTTCTTTTACACCAATTTTTTGAGCATTGTAAAAAGTGTAACCTTTAAGATCCTATTTCTGTTTTGCCTTATTATTTTGGTCGTTGACCTAATTGGAGGATATGGGTATTTGGGATCACAATCGTATCCATTGACCTATAGAATTATAGATTCCATGAAAGGTCGACCACAATTATTCCCCATGATCATTACAGTGTTCTTTAGTGGGGAACTTGTATGGAGGGACCGGGATGTCAAAATCAATGAGGTCATTGATGCCACTCCATTTACCTCATGTATCTCCATGACCGCCAAAACGCTATCCTTATTGTGTACGGTAAGCATTTTCAATTTATTTTTTATTGTGGTGGGCATCGTTTATCAATTGCTCAATGGGTATACCCGTATTGAACTGGATGTTTATCTGCTGGATTTTCTCTATCGGAACCTGCCCTTGTTTACTATTATTTCTGGGATGACCATAGTAATACAGGTATTGACCAGCAATAAATATGTTGGTTATTTCATTGCCATTTTCATCCTGTTTGTTTCTGACCTTTTTTGGCTCCTATTGGATATCAGTTCCAATATGTTGAACATAATGAAAGCTCCCCGTTTACAATATTCCGATATGGACGGTTTTGGTCCAGGACTAAAGGCGGCATTGTGGTTTAATGGGTACTGGGTAGTATTGGCCATTTTGGGTTTGCTTATCGCAGGTGCCCTTTGGAATCGAGGTGCTAAAAGCCCCTTAGTAAAACGACTTAAAAAGGCCAAAAACGAACTGCCAAAAAGTTATGGAAACATCATCATCTTGACGACCTTGGTATGGATGGGTGTTGCTGGTTTTGTGTATTATAATACCCAGGTAGTAAACCCGTATCAATCCGAAGATACCAAGGAACAGCTTGCAGCAGCTTATGAAAAAAAGTATGGGAAATACAGGAATGTGGTTTCCCCTAAAATTACCGATGCCAAATATGCCATTGATATTTTTCCTTCAAAAAGAAATGTCCATGCCAAAGCCGTCATAGAATTGTCCAATACTACATCAAAACCTATTGATTCGCTACATATTTATACCCAAGAAGGTTGGGATGCCAGTATTGAAATTCCCAATGCTACCGTTGCCTATACGGATAAGACCTATAAGTACACCCTATATAGTTTGGATCCTCCCTTGCAGCCGGAAGAAAAAACAACAATGAAGATAGCTACCAAGTACCTTACCCAAGGTTTTGGTAACGATAGGGGGAATATTAAGATTGTGCATAACGGTACCTTCTTTGACAACACAGATGTTTTGCCTGTTATGGGATATCACAGGGATTTGGAGTTGGATGATAAAAACCTACGTAGAAAATACAAACTACCCCCTAAAAATGGATTGCCCAAATTGACCAAAGCCATGGGACCCATCCATATGTGCCATTTTTATAGTGAAGGGCGACCCTCTGATTTTATACCTATGGAAACGGTCATTTCCACTTCCATAGATCAAACAGCCATTGCTCCGGGTTCACTAAAAAAGCAATGGGAAGAAAAAAACAGGAGGTATTTTCATTACAAAACCGATACGCCATCCCTTGCAGGGGTCTCGTTTATGTCCGCCGATTATGAAATTGCAAAACGGAAATGGAAGGGTATTGACCTAGAAATTTACTATGACGAAAAACACAGTGTAAATATTGAAATGATGCTGGATGCTGTGCAACGTTCCTTGGAATATTATACCAAACACTTTGGACCCTACTATCATAAGCAAGCGCGCATTATCGAATTTCCACGTTACAGAACCTTTGCTCAAGCTTTTGCAGGCACGATGCCCTGTTATGAAGGATTTGGATTTGTTACCAATCTTGAAGACGAATCTGACAATAATATTATTGATGCGGTAATCGCCCATGAGATGGCACACCAATGGTGGGGGCATCAAGTAGTGGGGGCGTATATGCAAGGTTCTGAAATGCTGAGCGAGAGCCTTGCTGAATATTCTGCATTGATGACCTTAAAAAGTATTGCCAATACTCCCATGAAAATGCGTCAATTTTTAAAATACGATCACGATAGGTATTTACGGGGCAGAAGTAATGAGCATGCAAAGGAACTACCCCTTTATAAAACCGAAAAACAGGGCTATGTTCATTACGGAAAAGGCAGCATCGTATTGTATGCCCTTCAGGATTATATCGGTGAAGATAAGGTCAATGCTGCTTTGAAGCGCTTTTTGGAAGCGCACAAACCTATACGCCCCCCATACCCAAGCTCTCATGATTTTTTACGCCATTTGGAACCTCAGGTTCCCGATTCCTTAAAATACCTGATTACGGATGGGTTCAGAGAGATTACATTATACGATAACCGTTTAAAGGAGGCCAATTATAAGAAGTTGGATACGGGTAAATACGAAGTGACCTTAGAAATTGAGAGCACTAAGATAAAATCGGATGGGATGGGCAATGAAAAGAAAGTGTCTCTTGATGATTGGATCGATGTGGGCTTTTTTATGGATGAAGATGAAGAGCAATTATACCAGCAAAAGCGATTAAAATTTAATGCCCAAAAATCTGTTGTTACCCTGCAATTCGATTCACTTCCGGTAAAAGCAGCAATAGACCCCAGATATCTTTTAATAGATAGGGTATATAAGGATAATATCAAACGTATTCGTTTAAAGGAATAATTATCTTACCTTCTAATTTTTTAGTTTTCCCCAATTCAAATGGCCAACCTCTTACGGTGGTAATGCATCATTTATTAATTTAACGACCAGAACAACAGTTGATGCTTCGGAAAACTATAGCGTTATTCATATGTTTACTTACCGGATGGGCATTCCCCCTTTCAGGACAGACCAAAGTCGACTCCTTAACACAATTGCTGAACACTCAAAAACCTGATACGAATAAAGTAGCCACCTATTTACAACTCTATGAATCCTTAAAGTTTGAACAGCAGGATAGAGCGCTCGAGTATTTGCGCAAGTCATTAGAACTATCGTTCAACCTGGATTTTCAACCAGGACAGTTGAATGGGCTATTAGCAAAAGGGGAATACTTCGAAACCACTGGCTACCAGGACAGCGCCCTGGTAACTTACCAAAAAGCCCAAAAAGTTGGTGAAAAATTGGACCAACGACGAGGAATTATCGAGTCGTTTATTGGCATGGGAAGTGCCTTTTCTGCACTCCAACGACTAAATGAAGCAGATTCCATCGCTTTTTTAGGGATAGAACTCGCTGAAAGCGTACCTAAGGATTCTTTGAGCTTGACCCAATTCTATACGATTCTTTCAAATACCGCCTACTTCAGGAATGACTATGAAAAATCCATTGGATTCGATCGAAAAGCGCTGGAATACAACGCTTCTGACCTCAGAAAAAGGGCAAGATCTTTCCTTAACATTGGAACAACCTATGACCTTTTGGGAGATTACAAAAAGAGTGGGGAATATTACCAAAAAGCCCTAGAGGCGGCGAAAGCTGGAAAGGAAAAACGTATGATCGCTTTGGTTCAGTCTGAAATGGGCTTGTTAAAAGTAAACGTGAAAGAATTTGCCGAAGCCAGAAAATTATTGGAGCTGTCACTAATTCATTTTGAAGCGGTCAATGATAAGGTCATGATGGCACATGTGCAGGACAACCTGGCAAGAATGCATGTAGAACTGGGCGAGTTCGATCAAGCCATAGCGAAATTGAACAAAGCCCTATCCTTGGCAAGTGAGATCAACTCGGTTTCAAGTGAAGCGCATTTTACCTATCAGTTGGCGCTGGCCTATTATAAAAAGAAGGAGTATCCCAACGCGGAAAAATACTTTTTAGAAGCGAAATCCAAATTTGACGCCTTGGAAGAAAGCAACATGCAAACGTTGGTCCTATCAAGGTTAAGTGATCTGCATGCAGCGACCAACAATTACAAAAAAGCATTTGAATACCTACAAGTAGTAAAAACCAGGGACGATAGCCTTCTGTCTGCAACTTCGGCCAAAAACATTGCAGAAATGGAGGAGAAGTATCAAAATGAACAAAAACAACAAGAAATCGACCTATTGAGTGCTGAGAATGAGATCGCCTCCCTTAAAATCCAAAAGCAGCAAAACCTTCGAAACTATTTGATCCTGGCCGCCTTTCTTCTTTTGGTCATTATTGGTGTGGTGTATAACCGATACCAGCTAAAAAATCGGGCCAATTTGAAACTTAAAGAACTCGATACTTTAAAGACCAATTTTTTTACCAACATTTCCCATGAATTTAGAACACCGCTGACTCTGATCTTAAGCCCCTTGCAGGAACTTATGGGGCAGAAAAACAATACAAAAACAGCGAATGCCCTATCCGTTATTCACCGAAATGCCAAGATACTGACCAATTTGACCAATCAGCTGTTGGATCTCTCCAAATTGGAAGCTGGGGAATTAGCATTACAGGTAAAAGAGGAGGATTTAAAGCAATTCCTTAAGGTAGTAAGTGCTTCTTTTGAATCCCTTGCCGTAGCCCAAAGCGTCCATTTTGTTACCCAATTTGAAAAAGCTCCCGAAGCTGCTTTTTTTGATGGAGATAAGGTGCAGAAAATCTTGAACAATTTGCTTTCCAATGCCTTTAAGTTCACTTCTGAAGCAGGTGAGGTTCATTTTACGGCATTTAACGAAAATGGCCTTGCGGTAATTACAGTTAAAGACACCGGCCCAGGTATTCCACCTGAAGATATCAATCTTATTTTCAATCGTTTCCACCAAAGTTCAACCAATGCCCCCAATACTGCAGGCACCGGAGTGGGGCTTACCTTATCCAAGGAATTAGCCTTTCTTCACCATGGAGATATTTCTGTCGAAAGTTCGTTGGGTGAAGGAACCACCTTTACCTTGAAATTCCCCTTTCACAAATCAGCTTATCGACCCAATCAAATTGGAAACGAAACGGATAAAAATGTTCAACCAACCCAGATAACAAAACCGGTGGATGCCTTAACCAAGGTCGACAATGAAATTAACACTTCCGAAAAAGTAGTCTTGCTTGTGGAGGACAATCCCGACCTCAGCAACCACATGCGCTCCTTATTGGATAGCGCCTTTCAGGTACAACAGTCAATCAACGGAAAGGTTGGCATTCAAGATGCATTAACGATCATTCCCGATATTATCATCACGGATCTGATGATGCCCGAGGTAGATGGGGTGGAACTGTGCCAAACCCTCAAAGCCGATGAAAAGACAAGTCACATTCCGATTATTATGCTCACCGCAAAAGCGGATCGAGACACCAAATTGGATGGATTGAAAACAGGGGCAGATGACTTTTTGACCAAGCCCTTTGATAATGAAGAGCTAAAGGTACGCGTACAAAACTTAATCGGCCAGCGTGATAAACTTCGGGAGAAGTTCGAGCAAACCCTCCGATTGGCCCCTTCCAAAATAGAGGTGAAATCCCCTGAAGAAGCGTTTATAAAAAAGGCATTGGAAATCATTGATGACAACCTCTCCAATTCGGCGTTTACCGTTGAGGCCTTTCAAATGGAGATGGGCATGAGCCGAATGCAACTGCATCGTAAGCTCAAGGCCTTGACCCATTTTTCTGCCAGTGAATTTATACGGGACATTCGTTTACAACGTGCGGCCAACTTACTCACAGACAAAAGCTTGACGGTATCAGAAGTTGCCTATAGTTGTGGCTTTAATAGTGTTTCGTATTTCACTCAATGTTTCAAGCAGAAATTTGGAACAAGCCCTTCAAAACATCTTTCTAAGATGTAGCCAGCCGCAGCTCAACCCTATCCATACCTACTTGAAGCCCTTTTTTTAGGGCTTCTGAGCCTCATGTTACATATCTGATAGGTTTTGGGAGATGGGTGACATACGGCACTTTTACTTCTTTCTAGCTTCACACCAATCAACCAAAATTCCATTTCCAAAATGAAAAAAATAGAATTGGCCATAGCGATTGTTTCCTTCTGCTGCTTCGCTATAAATGCCCAAGATTCCAACTTGGGTCCAGATTTTGATTTTGTACCTGATGACTTAGTGCTCCTTCCTATGGAAGCGTTGTTCCAAAACCCTCCCCCCGCAACGATGGAACAGGTATATTATAATGACGGTACAAAGACCACATTAGGCGAAGTTATGCCCCTCATCATGCAACGAAAAGCAACGCCCTATATGTATGTGGACGCGGACCGAAATTATAAAATACTTGTGGTTAAGAAAGTAGAAGAAGTAGAATCGGAACCCATACAAATCAATTACAAAAACATTCCAAAGAATTTAAAAGGATTAGGGTATTCATTCGGTAATCCTGAAAGTGATACCGTTATCATCCACACACAAATAGGGCCTATGATGCGTTTATTGACTGAAGATTTTAAGGGCATTTTCACAAACATTGGAGGCATTGATGTGGAGAAGTATTATGTTATTAATGCGCACCAAGAACAGACCTTACACCCTGAAAAGTATGCTGAAAAGGAAATTACATTCGAGGAAGCCAAAGCCTTGGACAAACGGACGTCACAAATCTTACATGAATTGGTCACCTACTTTAAAGCACAAAACAAAACAGTGTACTTGGCAGGGCTATCCTTTGGGGCCTTTGCAGGTATCGATTTTATTGCCGAATATGGAAATACTGCCGACGGCTATCTCTTTATGGTGGGCCGATTGGATATGACCCCGGAGGTGTGGCAATCCTTTTCACAAGGAGTGGAAGCCACTTTTGAGGAAGACGCCACAACCGTCATCGTAAAATCGAAAGCGGAAGACTTTAAGTCGATAAACATTAACAAGATAGCTGCAGGCTTTGGACATAACCGCTACACAGAATTAGTAAAGGAGGAGGATCTTTCCAACCTGATCTACTACTACGGAAAAAAAGACCAAAGTGTAGGAAAATTAACCGATGCTGAAGTGCAATTCCTAGAATCCAAAGGAGCAAAAGTTATTGGATTTGACGGGGGACATAATCAGACCTTAGACCATTTAAAGGAAGGCTTGACCTTACTCCTTAAAAATTAATTGCCTCTAAAACACTCTTTTTAATTCAAATAAAATTGAATAACAACCATAAAAAATACCATCATGAAAACAGCAAAAATCTGTTGGTCCTTAGGATCACTCTTGATCAACGTGGTCATAGGACTGTTCATCTATTTAATGGTAACAGGTCCCGAAGGACTGGCGGAACGCTTTCAATTTGTTAATGACAACTGGACCCTTTACAGCGGACATTGGCGAGCGGAGTTTCTTATTATGATTCTGGTTGCCATAGGTGCAGTGTACTTTGCGCTGCAGTTCAGAAGCATCGGTTGGACTATCATTGCGATAGGGCAGTTCATTATCCTATGGACCTATCCCCTAATGTTAGGCGGATACAGAAATACCCCTTTTGAACTGGCTAATATGGCCAACCAAATGGCCATCATCACCTTTAATTTTGGCAACCTTGTTTTCTTTTCTGGCCTCTTTTTAATGTACCTCAAAAGTGAACTTTTACAGTCATGGCTGCGCTACCTAGCCTTGACATGTTCGGGAATCATTACGCTGCTCTTCTTTATTGTTTGCATTGATGTTCTGGAATGGAAAGATGTCTTAATGGCCGCGCCGTTAGTCAATGTAATGTACCTTATCAATGCCTACTACGGTTTTAAAATTGATGCGCATCCAGAATTTAAGGTCATAACCCATAAAACATGAGAAAAGACCTTCTATTTATAGGGGTAAGCCTACTCTCACAATGGCTTATAGCACAATCAGACAGTCTCTACGTAGCCGCAACTGAACCTTCACAACAAGAGCTTAATAAGGAAATCGCCCGCAATTTTTACCAGGAACTGTGGTTCACCGACAATACACATAAGTACGCAGACTATTTCGCCAACGAATATGTGGTTTACGATGTCGGAGCAAAAGAAGGCCTAAAAGAGTCTGCCATTGAGCAAAAGAAGATAGCCGATTTCTTTTGGTCAAATGGGGAAATGTCTGGTAAAATCGACTATCAAGTCGCCGATGGCAATAGAGTGGCCACGCGATGGTTTTGGACCTACAAACCAAGCTCACTGCTTGGACACTTTCTGATTGGTGATGTTACCATCCCAATCGTGAATGTCTTTCACTTTGAAAACGGGAAGATTGTCAGAACTGACAATCACCGGCACGATATCAGCACCAATCGCACCAACACTTTCGTCATCAAAGGCGTATTGATCGGCCTTGTAATCGGATTGATCCCTACTATCATTGCATTTCGCTTAAGACGAAAACTTAAAAAATTGAATGCCCGTAGAATTCATTCTTAAAAGTTATGATGCAATCAATTCTTCGTATAAAACGTGAATCCAACCTCGGGGGCTTGTTGCTTATGCTCGGTGCATTAATCATTTTGATTACCATCGGTTTTGAATATCGAATCGGCTGGATAGGAGTGAAACGACCGGCTAGCGAAGTTCCCTTATTCATATTTCAAAAGTGGGATCGCTTACAAGTTATTTGGGGTTGGCAATGCATTGGTTTTTTTCTCCAGACCATAGCCTATGTATTGCTTTTGAAAAATTCCAGCAATAGCTTTAAAAGTCTGCTTTGGTCCCTTTTGGCCTTACTGGGATTGTTGATCGTCATTGCTTTTGGCATAACCTTGGGCAGCTATGGCCCCGCACTGGACGTTTATGAAACACAACCCGAATTGTTTCATTCGTTTAGAGGCGCTGTCCGGTCATTGTACAGCCCTGGGTTATTGGGGTTGGTATTCCTTACCATTATTTATCTCATCGAGACCTTTAGTGCCAACGGCCTAATCAATCGAAAATGGGGACTCGTAGGATTCGCCCTCGTTCTACTGGGCATTGTGCTAAGCTTTGTTCCCGGTTTACCTGGAAAAACCATTGGTGCTGTCATTTTTTTCGTGCCCTTGTTCGTGGGATATGGGTATTGGAATCAAACAGAAAAATACAATCATTAAAATGAAAAACCTCTTTATTTCGACACTAGTATTTAGTTTGGTCATCTCTTGCCAAAGTACAGGGTCAGTTGAACCAAATTCCGTTAGAATCCCCGGAGAATTTGAACCGCACGAAGCCATCTGGTTAGGGTACCGAACGTTAGAGGGTTATGGCCATTATGATAAAGATAGTATTACCCTGGCCATGATCCGTGCAATGCACCCCCATGTGAAGCTGAATTTGATTGTTGAACATGATTCATTGGCTCCAAATGCCAAGGATTCACTTTTAGCCCTTGATATCGATACTACAAACATTTCCATTGTGTATCAATCCCCTACGGATGTTTGGTACAGGGACCCGGGACCAATTTTTGCGCTTGAACAAGGAAAGTTAAAGGTGGTGGACTTTAAATATACGGGCTATGCCAATGTACCTCCAGATTCCATTGATGATTGGGCTCTAGCCCACGAAAAAATTGATCGCGAAATCGCGCAGCAGCTTAAAATAGACACCATAACTTCAATAGTAGCCATTGAAGGCGGTGGTTTTGAAACGGATGGGCAAGGAACCGTGATACAAGTGGAAGACGTTACGCTTAAAAGGAATCCTCATCTGAGCAAAGCAGCAATAGAAGCCGATTATAAGCGATGTTGTGGTATTGAAAATGTCATTTGGTTACCCTCAGGAATAGCGGAAGATCCCTTGAATTTTGAACGAATCGCTGGCAATTACTTGGGATACGGGACAGGAGGGCACACGGATGAATTCGTGCGCTTTGCCAATGCATCAACGATTCTTTTGGCTTGGGTCGATGAGGCTGAAAAAGATTTGAATCCTATTACACAGATGAATTATGAGATTCTGTCAAAGAACTACCAACTATTGACCGAAGCCACTAATACAAAAGGAGAACCGTATACGGTCATCAAGGTACCGCATAGCAATGCTCAAATAGAAATGGATACCGTAACCGACCAATGGTCTCAAAGCGCTAAAGACCACTTAAATCTCGCGAATGGGGATACCGTGAATATGGTGCATGCCAGCAGTTACTTGAATTTTCCATTGACCAACAAGGTGATTATGCTACCCCAATATGGGAATGGAAACGGGGGAGTAAGTGCTAAAGACAACAAGGTCAGGGCCATTTTTGAGGAGTTGTATCCGGATAAAAGAATCATCGGGATTAACCCCATATCCTTAAACCAACAAGGCGGTGGGATGCACTGCCGCTACCAAACACAACCAAAAATTGATTGATTGTATTATCTAAACCAACCCATGATGAGGTATCTATTAACTTTTCTCGTACTCTCTATTATTTCTTGCAGTGCCCCAATTAATCACCAATTGGTCATCTCCAATACAAATATCATCGATGTTAAGACAGGTGAAATTCTTACCAACCAAACTATTGCTATTGATGGAGACTCTATAGCAATCATTTATCAAGAAGAAACGGCATTTTCAGATTCCACAGAAGTTATAGACGGTACAGGAAAATACATTATCCCGGGGCTTTGGGATATGCACGTGCACCACAACTGGAATTACAAAGACACCAATCCACTCCTAATAGCCAATGGTATCGTAGGGGTCCGAGAAATGTGGGGGGATATGTACGTGCAGGGCAAAATCAAAAAAGGTATTAAGGAGCGTACCATGGACGTACCTGAAGTCTACTCCGGTAGTATTATAATTGATGGGAAACGACCGTATTGGCCAGGTTCAATTGGGGTAGGAAATGCCGAAGAGGCAAGAAAAGTGGCTTTGGAACAAATAGAAAGTGGGGTAGATTTCCTAAAGGTATATAGTTTACTAAATCAAGAATCATTTGACGCTATTGCCGAAGTGGCGAATGAAAAAGGAATTCCTTTTGCGGGTCATGTCCCAGATATGGTAACCATACAGCACGCAGCTAAAATAGGTATGTCATCTGCAGAACACCTTTATGGGTTGCTTTATGGGGCCTCTACTAAAAGGGATAGTTTATTGAAAGCAGGTGTTTCCGAATTCCGAAACATTGATTTAATGATTAGCACCTTTGGTCAGACCCAATTTGATTCCTTATGCCAAATATTGGTTGAAGAAGAACTTTGGTTGTCTCCTACCCTGGTCACAAATAGAGGAGCTGCTTTTAAAACGGACAAAGCTTTTATCAATGATGAACGTTTGGCCTACATGGATGATTACCTTTTACGTGGCTGGTTTTTGGATAGCCTTGCCATGCAAAGCACTCAAACCAAAGAACGCATTAGGAAGGAAAAATTATCCTTCAATTTCTTGTTGCCTCTTGTTGGAAAAATGCAAAAGAAAGGTGTGCGGTTTTTGGCGGGTTCCGACTATCCCAATCCCTTTTGTTATCCAGGCTTCTCTTTGCACGATGAACTGGAACTCTTTGTAGAAAGTGGTATGGACAATCTTGCCGCACTACAGACGGCCACCTTAAATCCAGCCATTTTCATGAATAAGGAAGAGGACTACGGGAATATTTCAGTTGGCACAAAGGCCAGTTTGGTATTATTGGATA
>JBCDBE010000058.1:0-22422 GCA_039184365.1 Bacteroidota bacterium
AATCGCGTGAACTTGGACGCCTTCCGCGAAATTCCCATTCCCAATTGGAATATTAAGTATACCGGTTTTATGAAAAACCGTTGGTTCAAAAAGAAATTCAAACGTTTCTCCATTCAGCATGGGTACCGATCGGCGTATAGTATCAATTCCTTTCAGACCAATTTGGAAAGAGAGCAACTGATCAATGATGGGTTGCCTGCCGTCAATGCAGAAACAGGAAATGTGCTCCCTGAAAATATTATCAATAATGTGGTGCTTACCGACGAATTCAATCCTTTGATGCGCCTGGATTTTGAAATGAAAAGTTCCTTGAGTGTTTTGGCGGAGGTAAGAACGGACCGCACCCTTTCTTTGAGTTTTGACAATAGCCTACTTACTGAAATAAACGGACAGGAATATACATTGGGGTTAGGCTATCGCTTCAAAGATGTAAAATTTGTAACCAATATTGGAGGGGAACGTACCCGATTAAAAGGAGATTTGAATATTAGGGCAGACCTTTCGTTGCGCGATAATATCACGATTATAAGAAATTTGGATATTGAAAACAACCAAATCACCGCTGGGCAGGAACTTTGGTCCATAAAGTTAAATGCAGATTATGCTTTGAGCAAGAGCTTAAATGCCATATTCTTTTACGATCATTCCTTCTCACAGTTTAAGGTTTCAACTGCTTTCCCTCAAACCACAATAAATGCAGGATTTACCTTGAGGTATAATTTTGGGAACTAGTTTTTTGCCAGATATCGGATGCTAAGAAAGAGCTAAGGCTTCAAATTTTAAGGTTTGGATTACCATGATTTCCACCAACACACAATGGGTATCGTACATCTTATAGCTATCTGCAATCAAACAAAAAATCATTTTGAGGGCATTGATAAACCTTTAACTTTGTCATTCTAGAAAATCGTTAAAAATGAACATTCCGCCAGATTTAAAATACACCAAAGATCACGAGTGGATCAAAGTAGAAGGGGATACCGCAACAGTTGGTATTACTGATTTTGCCCAGAGTGAATTGGGCGATATTGTTTATGTAGAAGTAGAAACCTTGGATGCAACTTTAGCTAAGGAAGAAGTCTTTGGGACCGTGGAGGCAGTAAAGACCGTTTCGGATTTGTTTTTACCATTGAGTGGAGAAATCATCGCCTTCAATGAGGCTTTGGAAGAGGAACCGGAAAAAGTAAATTCGGATCCATATGGTGATGGCTGGATGATTAAAATAAAAATTTCAAATCATGAAGAAGTTGAGGAGTTGCTTAATGATAGCGACTATAAAGCTTTGATTGGTGGGTAAATACAAGTTCACAGTATTTTTTACGGGTTGGATGGTGTTAATTACATCATCCAGCCTTTTTTCTTTTTCCAGTGAAGGGGAGGATAGGATTTGGTTTCCACATTTGGACAAAGTTGTGCACGTTATATTCCATTTTGGAATTTTGGTTTTAGGCGTCTATACCATAAATGAGATAGGCCCCAAAAAATGGAATTGGGGAAAAAGAATCACCTCTTTGCTTCTATTTTCAGTAAGCTATGGGCTGGTCATTGAACTACTGCAATGGATCATGCCTTTTGACCGTTCGGCAGAATTTTGGGATGTATTGGCCAATCTAACAGGAGCTTTAGGAGGTGTTTTACTCATTCAAAAGTATCGCTCACTCATTGAAGGGTTAAAATGAAGGTTGAAATTGTGGTCATTTTAAATATTTGGTTAAATTAGCGAAGACTAAAAATTAAGGATATGGAACCGAAAAAGAACCCAAAAGCAGATGTAGGCAGAAATAGTGGCCTTTATTTCGTAATTGGTCTTGCCTTGGTGATGTTATTGGTCTGGAGAGGATTGGAGTGGAAGAAATATGATAAGTCCAACGATTATGACATTGCCTTAAATGTTGAAGACCAATTGGACGAAGAAGTACCAATGACGGAACAGATCAAAACACCGCCACCGCCACCGCCACCAGCGGCTCCAGAAGTTATCGAGGTTGTTGAGGATGAGGAAGAGGTTGAGGAGACCGTTATTGAATCTACGGAAACCAGCCAAGAAGAAGAGGTGATGGAAGTAGAGGAGGTGGAAGTGGAAGAAGTGGAGGAAGACATCTCGGTCCCCTTTGCAGTAATTGAAGACGTTCCGGTTTTTCCGGGATGTGAAGGTTCCAGCAATAAGAAAGCTTGTTTTCAGGAAATGATGCAGAAACATATCCGTAAAAACTTCCGTTATCCGGAAATAGCCCAAGAGATGGGTATTCAAGGTAGGGTTGCCGTGATGTTTACCATCCAAAAGGACGGAAGCATTGGAAATATCAGAATGCGTGGACCAGATAAAAATTTAGAAGCCGAAGCCATGCGAATTATCCAGAAATTACCTAAAATGACTCCAGGAAAACAGCGTGGAAGAGCGGTGAAGGTTCCATTTAGTATTCCTATTAATTTTAAACTACAGTAGAAAAGTTGACCATATCAAACATGAAAAACCCGGCCAGTGCCGGGTTTTTTGTTACCCCGTGGACAATCCTTTTGCAAAACAAGGGCATCAAGTGTATCTTTGCATTTCAACAAAAATTGCATGAAATCCGTTACTGGCGCGATTAATGGTCCATGGTCATTGGTCTTCTCCGATTTTAAGGAGTTGACCAAAGTGCGCTTGGCCGTCAGCGTAGTTTTTTCTTCCATTGCAGGATACTTCTTGGGGGCGTATAGCATAGACTTATTTTCCATTGCCCTACTGGCCTTTGGTGGCTATTGTATGGTAGGTGCTTCCAATGCATACAACCAAATTATTGAGCGGGACCTGGACCTATTGATGAAACGTACAAGGAACCGTCCCCTTCCTTCAGGAAGGATGAGCGTTCACCAAGCTATGGGCATAGCCGTCACCCTAACGGTTTTGGGAATCGTGGCGCTGTACCTCCTCAGTCCCAAAACCGCATTGTTTGGGGCCATATCCATTTTCTTGTACACCAGTGTCTATACCCCATTAAAGACCATTACGCCGCTTTCGGTTTTTGTTGGTGCCATTCCCGGGGCCATCCCCTTTATGTTGGGTTGGGTGGCCGCTACGGACCACTTTGGCATAGAACCGGGAACCTTATTTATGATACAGTTCTTTTGGCAATTTCCCCACTTTTGGGCTTTGGGATGGCTATTGGATGACGACTATAAACGAGGTGGTTTTAAAATGCTGCCCTCAGGAAAAAAAGATAGCGCAACGGCATTGCAAATTATTCTCTACACCATTTGGATGATTGTTATTTCCGTACTACCGGCCCTTGGATTTACAGGACGCCTACTACTTTCTTTCCCAGCAGCCATCATTATCTTGATTATGGGTGTGGGCATGTTATATTTCGCCTTCAAATTATATGAAAAAAGGGATAATGGTACGGCAAGGAAGCTCATGCTTGCCAGTGTTTCCTACATTACCTTAATGCAGATTGTTTTTGTCGTTGATAAATTGGTTACTTGAATATGGGGGTTGATTTGACGCAGGGTTCTGCAACTGAGAAAAACAGTCGGGCAAAAAAGATGATGCTTTGGTTTGGTATCGTAAGCCTTATCATGGCTTTTGCCGGTTGGACCAGTGCCTATATAGTAAGTAGTAAACGCAAGGATTGGCTGGATACCATAGAACTTCCCCAAGCTTTTTTCATCAGTACGGCAATCATCATTTTGAGCAGCCTTACCTACATTCTTGCTAAAAAGTCCATTGCAAAAGACAATCAGAAAAAAGCGACTACTTGGCTTTTGGCTACACTGGTATTGGGCGTTTCGTTTATTGCGTTACAATTTTATGGGTTTTCGCAAATGCTGGAAAATGGATACTACTTTACGGGCCCAACGAGCAACATTAAAATGTCCTACATCTTTCTTATTGCTTTTGTGCATATCCTCCACGTTGTAGCTGGTTTGATATCCCTTTTGGTAGTACTTGTCAATCAGTTGAGGGGGAAATATTCCTCTCAAAACCTTCTGGGAATGGAACTAGGTGCCACATTTTGGCATTTCCTGGATTTCCTATGGATCTATCTGATTTTGTTCATGTTTTTTGTAAAGTAAAATAAATGAGGGTAGCTGTAGTTTTATGTTATGAATATTGTAGGCAATGTAGCAAATGCATTAAATTTGTTAAATAGAATTAAAGTGTAATACTATGGATGGTACGGTAAGTACGCACGAAGGGGAAAATATTTGGGACGGCGGAGAAGGTGTTCAGCCATTGGGTGCCAGTTATGGCAAGTTGATGATGTGGTTTTTCATTGTTTCCGATGCCTTAACCTTTTCAGGTTTTTTATCAGCTTACGGCTTTACGCGATTCAAGTTCATTGAAATTTGGCCTATTGCGGATGAAGTGTTTACCCACGTACCGTTCTTCCATGGAAATTATCCCATGATTTATGTGGCCTTTATGACCTTCATTCTTATTATGTCCTCAGTGACCATGGTATTGGCGGTGGATGCGGGTCATCATATGAAACAAAATAAGGTCATTATCTACCTTTTTCTTACCATTATCGGAGGTGCCATTTTTGTTGGTTCCCAAGCTTGGGAATGGGCTACCTTTATCAAAGGGGACTTTGGCGCCTTAGAGACTAAAGGGGGAAGAATATTACAGTTCGTCAATGCTGAAACAGGAGAACGGGCCGCTTTGGCTGAATTTGCCGTTACGCTGCCAGAAGAGCGTTCCAAACATATTAGCAATGAAGGGGTATGGTTTGAGGAGGAAGGATACCAAACTTCATTTTCCTTGAACGAAGTTGTTGAGGGCTTTAGGGCCAATCCGAACATTTTGATTAAAACGGAACGCATCTTACCCAACATTCAGGACCTGCAAGCTTCGGAGGATATGGTCGCCAAAGAAGAAGTGATGGCATTGCAAAGTACCTACATCAATTATGATAAGCCAGGTGAAAAAGGGATATTGAATCGAAAGGAATCATTGACCAAACTCAATGATGGTGTCCGGGTAGTGGAAGGGGCCAACCTCATACGAAACGAGTATGGCAGCCGTCAGTTCGCGGACTTCTTTTTCTTTATTACCGGTTTTCATGGCTTCCACGTGTTCTCAGGGGTGGTTATCAATGTTATCATTTGGTTCAATGTCATTATAGGAACCTATGAGAAACGCGGTCACTATGAAATGGTTGAAAAAGTAGGACTATATTGGCACTTTGTGGATTTGGTGTGGGTATTCGTTTTTACATTTTTCTATTTGGTCTAACATCTAAAATATAACGTCTAAAAATGGCACACGAACATAAGCTTGAGATTTTTAGGGGATTGTTAAAGTTCAAATCCAACGTCCAGAAAATTTGGGGGGTTTTGATATTTCTATCCATAGTAACGGCTGTGGAGGTGGTATTGGGTATCTATAAACCCGAATTCATGCTCAGGACCTATTTTCTTGATATGAAACTTCTGAACTGGATTTTCATCATTTTGACTTTGGTAAAGGCCTATTACATAACTTGGGATTTTATGCACATGCGGGATGAAAAAAGCTCCCTCCGTCGAGCGGTGGTATGGACACCCATCTTCTTGGTTTCGTATCTTATTTTTATTCTCCTTTTTGAGGCAACTTATGTATTTGAAGTCTTCAAAAATGGCTTTTTTGCTTGGGATTTTTAGTAGTTCTTAACAGAATAATTAGGCGGTCTTAAGGCCGCCTTTTTTATTTTTGCATATTTGATGCTGTGCAATGAAAAAGAAACTGGTTCTTGTAGCCTTGTTTATTGTTCCTTTAGTGGCTTACCTCTTTTTTGCTTCCGGGGTCAACAACTTTGGGCGTCTTCCGATACTTACCGAAAATATAAGGGATATCGGTGCTATGGACGCTTCACAAACACTTGAGGGCAAGATTACCATTCTGGGCTTTTTGGGAAATTCGTTTGAAGATCAAAAGACCATTGCCTTAAATCTCAACCAGAAAATCTATAAACCTTTTTTTGAGTTCAATGACTTTCAGTTTGTCATGTTGGTTCCCAAAGGCACTGAAGAAAAGATGGAGGAACTTAAATATGAATTAAGCCAATTGGAAGACGTTTCAAGATGGAATTTTGTTTTTGGGGACCAACAGCAAATCAAAGAGGTTTTTGCGAGTTTGAAAACCAATGTGGAACTTGATGAAAAATTGGGCACGCCATATGTATTCATCATCGATAAGAACAAAAATTTAAGGGGACGAACGGATGATGAAGATGAGGGAACAAAATACGGGTTCAAAGCCACCTCTGTCGCTGAACTGAACAATAAGATGGAAGATGACGTAAAGATCATACTCGCTGAGTATCGATTGGCCTTAAAAAAGAACAATGCCACAAGGGGGAAGTAACAAAAAAAAGTATACCTATGTTTGGGTCTCGGCCGTGGTGCTGGTATTTGGGATATTCACTGTAGTTGAGATAACCGATAGGCTGGAGAACCAATCCATAGTAAGAAACGACAGGATGTCCGGAACCATTATGGATAGGGACTTGGTGTACGTTACCAGCGATGGAAAGCGACGAAAAGCACCTGATTTTTCCTTTATAAATCAAGACAGTGTGGTCATAACCAATCGGGATTACTTGGGCAAGGTGTATCTTGTTGATTTTTTCTTTACTACTTGTCCAACAATTTGTCCGGTGATGACCTCAAATTTGGTTAAAATTCAAAATACATTTAAGGACGAAAAGGATTTGGGAATACTATCATTTACCATCAATCCGAGATATGATACACCGACCGTTTTAAAAAAATACCGGGAGAAATATGGCATTACCCACCCCAATTGGAATTTATTAACAGGAAATCAGGAAGATATAGTTCAACTGTCCAGGGAAGGATTTTATATTCTGGCCAACGAGGATAAAGATGCCCCTGGAGGTTTTGAGCATTCCGGCTTGTTCGCACTGGTGGACAAGGAGGGGTATATCCGCTCAAGGACGGACCAGTATGGTAACCCCATCATTTACTATCGTGGTACCGTTACCGAAAAACAGGGAGTCGACTCAGAAGGTCAAGTTCAACAGATTACCATGCTCAAAGAAGATATTAAAATTTTACTGGAAGAATAAATGGAAGCTTCGTTGCAACAAGAGAAAAAAATCAAGGTATGGATTACCATCCTCTCCATAGCGGTTCCCCTAGTGGTTGCCGTTTTATTCGGTTATAGAATACCCGGTGCGGAGCCATTGACATTCCTACCACCTATTTATGCCACTATCAATGGCTTAACTGCTTTGCTATTGGTTATTGCGGTAATTGCCATAAAAAGAGGAAAAAAAAGGGTACACCAGCGTTTAATGACCACTTGTATTGTTTTTTCAGCTGCATTCCTTGTCATGTATGTCGCCTACCATATGACTTCGGATTCCACTCCATTTGGCGGTGAAGGTTGGGTAAGGCCCATTTATTTTTTTATTCTAATTTCCCATATTTTATTGTCCATAATTATTATTCCCTTGGTGCTAGTAACCTACAGCAAAACAATTCTTAAAGATTTTATAGCCCACCGGAAATGGGCAAAAATTACCTTCCCCATTTGGTTATACGTGGCTGTCACAGGCGTAATCGTATATTTAATGATATCCCCTTATTATGCGGTTTAAGATGCTGAGTTTCCTTTTAATTTTCTATTTTCTGCTTCCAATTTTTGCTGAGGCCCAATGTGCCATGTGCAGGGCAGCTTTAGAGAGTGAAGCGGATAACAGTCAAGCTGAAGGAATCAATAACGGCATTGTTTATTTAATGGCCGTTCCTTACATATTGGTTGGTGGGCTGTTTTATCTCATTTACCGTAAAATCAAGAGCTAAGTATACTTTTATAAAAAAATTAAGTCTAAACTGTAACATTTTGGGCTAGTTGTAGTCTTATTGGAATACGTTACGTATTTCATCAATCAAAAACCAACCCAAATGTTCGACATCGAAAGGTGGCAAGAGATATTTGACACCATACGTAAAAACAAGCTACGAACTTTTCTCACCGGGCTTTCAGTGGCCTCGGGCATCTTCATTTTGGTTATTTTATTGGGCTTTGGACAAGGCATGCGAAATGGTATTCAGAAAGAGTTTGAGCAGGATGCCTCCACAAGTATAGAAGTATGGGCCGGAGTTACGAGTATTGGATATAAAGGGTTAAACCCAGGTAGACGAATCCAGTTCACCAATGAAAATTATGAATCCTCCTCTGCCATTTTCAATAAATCCGTCGAATTTGAATCCAGCCGGTTTTTTGTTAGAAATACAACCGTGAACTACGGAAAGGAGAGTTTGGTATATAGTGTGCAAGGAGTTTCCAACCATTACCAGTTTATAGAGAATGCTGGAATGATTGAAGGTCGTTTTTTCAACCTCAAAGACGAAAATGAAACGGCCAAGGTGGTGGTGATTGGCAAGAAGATTAGAACCGATGTGTTTAAGGATGTAGATACCCCGGTAGGAGAGTACATTCAAATTTCAGGTATCCCATTTAAAATAATCGGTGTCTTTAAGGACAATCAGGAGCGCGAGGAAGAACGTATTTATATTCCAATAACCACGGCCCAAAAGGTGTTCAATGGAAATAACAAAATCAATAATATGTTCTTTACACTGCCTCCTTCTGAAAATTTTGATGAAGCCGTAGTACAGTCCATAAATTTCAAAAACAATTTATTAAGCCATTTGCAGCAATTGCACACGGTTTCCCCAGATGATACCTCTGGGGTAAATGTTTGGAGCGCGATGGAGGAAGCAAAGCGCTACTATACCTTGACGGATAACATTAAGCTGTTTTTTTGGTTTGTTGGCATTTGCACCATTATCGCTGGGGTCGTTGGGGTCAGTAACATTATGCTTATTGTGGTTAAGGAAAGAACACGGGAGATTGGCATCCGCAAGGCCTTGGGTGCGAAACCCTGGAGCATTGTTGGAATGATTTTGCACGAAGCCATTTTTGTAACTGCAATTTCTGGATTTACCGGTCTTATTTTCAGCATGGCCCTTCTTGAAATTGTTGGCCCTCATATTGAAATAGATTACGTGACCAATCCATCCGTGAATTTTACCGTAGCCTTTACTACGGTGATCGTGTTGGTCGTGGCTGGTACATTAGCTGGCTTTTTCCCGGCATGGAGGGCTGCTAGCGTTCATACTATTGAAGCATTAAGAGACGAATAGTTATGTTTAACAGAGATCGTTGGAAAGAAATACTCGAAGTACTGACCGCAAATTGGTTCAGGACCGTACTAACGGCATTTGGGGTGTTTTGGGGGATTTTTATCCTTATTGTTTTATTGGCGGCAGGCAAAGGATTGGAAAACGGTATCAATGCCGACTTCGGGGATATAGCAACCAATACCATGTTCATGTGGACCAGAAGGACCACAAAACCCTATGAGGGACTTCCAAAAGACCGACGGTTTGAGTTTCAAAGGGAAGATGTCCAATCCATTAGGGATAATGTACCTAGCCTTAGATTTATTTCGCCACGTAACCAACTGGGAGGTTTTAGTTCAGGGGGAAACAACGTGGTTCGAGGACTGAATGCAGGTGCCTATAATGTTTATGGGGACTACCCTGAAATTATCAACCAAGACCCTATGACGGTCACTTCGGGCCGATTTATCAACTATAACGACATTAATGAAAAGCGAAAGATAGCTATTATAGGCCAAGGTGTAAGGAACGATCTCTATGAAAAAGGCGAGGAGGTTTTAGGTACCTACATCAAAATTCAAGGGGTAAACTTTTTGGTGGTGGGAACCTACAAAAAGAATACCAGTGATGGAGGCGAGGAAGCTCAAAAAGAGATTTTCGTTCCGTTTACCGCCTTTTCACAGGCCTTCAATAGGGGAGAGGAGGTTGGCTGGATGGCCATTACGGCACATGACGGAAGTTCAATTTCTGTTCTTAAGGAAAAAATCATTCAGGTGATGAAGAAAAAACACAAGGTGCACCCAGAAGATAACCGTGCCATAGGGTATTTTGATCTGTATGAACAATACAACCGCGTTGAAAGCCTATTTGCCGGTATTCGTTGGATTGCCATTATCGTTGGCACCTTTGTTTTGATTTCTGGAATAATAGGGGTCAGTAATATCATGTTGATAGTGGTGAAGGAGCGGACCAAAGAAATTGGTATTCGTAGGGCACTGGGAGAATCGCCCTGGTCCATTAAAAAACAGATTTTGATGGAATCCATATTCCTTACCATCATTTCGGGGATGACAGGAATCATTTTTGGCGCCCTTATCATCTATGGCATCAATTCTTTGTTGGATAGCGTCGGTCCGGTGGATATGTTCCTGAATCCTAGTGTGGGTGTTGGTGTTGTGGGCAGCGCACTTACCGTCCTTATTATTTCCGGACTTTTGGCCGGTTTTATACCTGCCAATAGTGCCATTAGGGTCCGACCCATTGAAGCATTAAGGAACGAGTAAATTTAAAATCAATCAAAAATCATAAAAATGAAAAAGTCGGTAACCATTGCAATTCTGATCTTCATTGTAGTTGCTTTTTCAACGGCAATGTACTATTTGTATCAAAAGAATTCTGAGGACCCTGTTGTCTACGAAACCGAAGTCGCGGAAAAACAAAACATTGTCAAAAAAACCGTGGCTACTGGAAGTATTTTGCCCTTGGAAGAGGTACTTATCAAGCCAAACATTTCTGGGGTAATTGAGGAGGTATATGTTGAAGGTGGCGACTACGTAAAAACCGGGGATTTAATTGCAAAAATTAAAGTTGTGCCCAATTTGAGTGCGTTAAATGACGCACGTGATGCCATAGAGCGGGCAAGAATCGATGTGGAAAATCAAAAACGAAATTATGACCGCCAGTTGTCAATATTTCAGCGGGGGGTAATTTCCAAGGCTGATTTGGAAAACGCCGAAGTGGCCTATGAGCAGGCCAAACAAACCTATAAAGCTGCCAATCAACGTTTTGACATCATCAAGACAGGTACTTCCAAAGGATATGGAAATCAGGCGAATACCCTGATTCGGTCTACCGTAAGCGGTATGGTTCTTGATGTTCCCGTGGAAAAGGGAAATCAGGTGATTGAAAGCAATAATTTCAATGAAGGTACGACCATTGCCTCCATTGCCGATGTTGAAAAAATGATATTTGAAGGAAAAGTGGATGAATCCGAGGTGGGCAAAATAAAAGAGGATTTACCTCTTGAAATAACGGTAGGAGCCATTGAAGATCAAGTTTTTGATGCGGTACTCGATTATATAGCACCAAAGGGCGTTGAAGAAAATGGTGCCATCCAATTTGAAATAAAAGGAACCTTGACCAAGCAAGATACCACATTCATAAGGGCCGGACTAAGCGCAAATGCATCCATCATTTTGGCTAGGGCGGACAGTGTCCTCGCTTTAAAAGAAGCACTGGTTCAATTTGATGATGATACCAAATCACCATTTGTGGAAATTGAGGTTGGGGACCAACAGTTTGAAAGAAAGGACATTGAACTTGGTATTAGTGACGGCATTTTTGTTGAGGTCAAATCTGGAATTAATGGAGAAGAAAAGATCAAAGTTTGGAATAATGTTGAGGACGAGGCAGGTAACCGTTAATCATTTAACATAATTTTTCGAACAATCTTGTAACAATTTAACACCTAGGGAGTCCTATTACTGGATTTCAGATAGCTAAGTAAACCAATCATGATAGAAATCAAAGATTTACATAAGTCCTATAAAATGGGGAGCAATTCCCTGCATGTACTTAAGGGTATTAACTTTTCTTGCGAAGATGGCGAATTGGTAGCAATTATGGGATCCTCAGGTTCCGGTAAATCTACCTTACTGAACATTTTGGGAATGTTGGATGGGGCTGATAGCGGTGAGTACATTCTTGATGGCGTGCCAATCAAAAACCTGAACGAAACAAAAGCGGCACAATACCGAAACAAGTTTTTGGGTTTTGTATTTCAATCCTTCAATCTTATCAATTACAAAAATGCCATGGAAAATGTGGCACTTCCGCTGTATTATCAACGTGTAGGAAGAAAAGAACGGCAAGAGAAGGCCCTAAACTACTTGGATAGGGTTGGCTTAAAAGAATGGGCCACACACTTGCCTTCCGAACTGTCAGGGGGCCAAAAACAGCGTGTTGCGATTGCTCGGGCCATGGCGGCTGAACCTAAGGTGCTGTTAGCAGATGAGCCTACAGGTGCCCTGGATAGCAAAACGTCATATGAGGTGATGGATTTGATTCAGAAAATCAACGATGAGGGCAATACCATTTTAGTGGTTACCCATGAAGAGGATATAGCACACATGTGCAAGAGAATCGTACACCTAAAGGATGGTGTGATTGTGGAGGACAAAAGAATAGAACAAGTTAGAGCTGAATCCTATGTTCAGTAGGGATACCTGGAAAGAAATATTTGAGGCGATTCGAAAGAATAAATTACGTACGTTCCTTACCGGATTTACGGTAGCCCTAGGTATTCTTATATTTGTCACCCTTTTTGGTATGGGCAACGGCCTCAACAATACCTTCAACAAGTTTTTTGGGGATGACGCCACCAATATTCTTAGGCTCTTTCCCAGCCAGACCACCATTCCCTACGGTGGCTATAAGGCGAAACGGCAGATTGAATTTGAGAATCAGGACCTAGTTGATATCAATAACAATTTTGCGGCTCTTATAGACTACATCACCCCGCGAATTTCAAGGACCGCATTGGTCACCTATAAGGAGGAATCGGATAATTACAATACTAGGGCAGTGGCACCGGGGCATCAATTTGCTGAGAAGACCATTATAATGAAGGGCCGATACATCAATGAGACTGATTTGGAAGAGAGAACCAAATATGCGGTCATTGGACGCCTTATTGAAAGGGATTTATTTAAGGGGGAAGACCCTATCGGAAAATACATTGATATAGCTGGAAGTGCTTTTAAGGTCATTGGGGTTTTTCAAGATGATGGCGGTGATAATGAAGAACGTTATATGTACATTCCATATACTACTCGACAATTGATTGAAGGAAACAATGATAAGGTCGATCAAATTATAGTGGCCTTCAATCAATCCATAGGGTATGCGGGGGCACTTCAGTTTGAAAATAAGTTGGATGAGTTTATGAGGAAGAAGAAAGTCATAAGCCCTGAGGACCCAAGAGGGATATTCATCCAAAATGTCGCTGATGACCTTAAAAGAAACCAACAGTTTGCAGGAGTGCTTCAAATTATTATTTCTGCAATCGCATTTTTCGTAATTATTTCTGGGGTTATTGGAATCAGTAATATCATGTTGTTTGTGGTCAAGGAACGCACTAAAGAAATTGGTATTCGAAAGGCGATGGGCGCTACCCCTGGTAGAATTACGGGAACCATCATGTTGGAGTCCATTTTTATTACTGCTGTTTTTGGATTTATTGGAATGATTATCGGCATCGTAATATTAAATGGGATTCAAGGCGAAACCCTGGAAGAGAATTATTTCATTACCAAACCGGCGATAAATACGGGAACCGCAATTTTTGTGACCATATTATTGATTTTTTGCGGCGCCATTGCCGCCTATGTGCCCGCTCGTAGAGCGGCCAAGATTAAACCGATTGTAGCTTTAAGGGACGAATAAGTATGAGGCAGTTATTGGACAGGGATACATGGATTGAAATTTTCCAATCCATCCGTAAAAACAAGTTAAGAACCTTTTTGACCATGATCGGTGTATTCATCGGTATCTATATCTACATTGGATTGTCAGGGGCTGCCAAGGGTTTGGACAATGGGTTTGAAAGGGAATTCAAGAGTGTCGCGCGTAATAGCATGTTTGTTTGGGCACAGACCACAAGTGTACCGTATAGCGGTTTTAAGACAGGAAGACAAATACAATTAAAACTGCCGGATGCAGATATTTTAAAAAAACAAGTGCCCGAAATAATGGCGCTGGCGCCCAGAAACGTGAGAGGGATTTTTGGTTCAGACCCAGGCCTGATCACAAGGGGATTGAATTCAGGAAACTATTCGGTTTTTGGTGATTTCCCAGATTTTACCAAAATAGCTACAAAGCGAATTTATGACGGTGGCCGTTTTATTAATGACGATGATATCGAGCAAGAACGGAAAATCTGCGTTATTGGAGAACGGACCCAACGGGAACTCTTTGATGAAGATGAAGAACCCATTGGGGGCTATATTGTAATTGATGGTGTCAGCTTTCAGGTAGTTGGAGTCCACAAATTTGCCGGTGGAGGTCCATTTGACAATGATAGCGACATCTTTATTCCATTTACCACGTATAGAAAATTATACAATACCGGAGAGAACGTCTCATGGTTTACCATTGCCGCCTATGATGATGCAGATGTGGTAAAAGTAGAAGAAGAAATCAAAGCCACCCTAAGACGAATTCATAGGGTAGATCCAAAAGATGAACGGGCAATAGGGTCCTTTAATCTCGGGGAGGCTTTCAATAGAATATTTGGTTTTTCCGCCGGACTAACCTTCCTATCACTAATCGTTGGCGTTGCCACTATTTTGGCAGGGGTTATAGGAATCGGTAATATTTTATTGATTTCGGTCAAAGAACGTACCAAAGAGTTGGGGGTAAGAAGGGCCATGGGAGCCACTCCATCTGAGGTAAGAAACCAAATCATCATCGAATCCTTGGTATTGACCTTGTTGGCAGGTATCATTGGAATCATCTTGGGGGCTGCCACCTTAAAATTAATCGATTCCCTAACACAGGGTGGGGATTTCCCTTACACCAATCCAACAGTGCCTATTCCCTTTGTTGTTGGCTCGTTGTTATTAATGGTCGTTTTGGGCATCCTCATAGGTTTGATACCTGCTCAACGCGCCGTTAGTATACGTCCTATAGATGCTTTGCGTGAAGAATAATTTTAAAACCAAAAATTGAACTAAATAATCATAAGATGAAGAAAATTTTAAAATGGGTTGGAATAGGGGTCTTGGTATTAGGCGCCTTATGGGCTGCCACCTTTTTTATCGGTACCAACAGCAAGGGTACCATTGAATATGATACCCATAACCCTTTCATTTCAAGTATAGAAAAGAAAACCGTTGCTACTGGAAAAGTGATTCCTGAAGAAGAAGTTGAGATCAAACCTCAAATTACAGGAATCATCGATAGGATTTTTCTTGAGGAAGGGGCTACGGTCAAAGCGGGAGAATTGATTGCGTTGATAAAAGTGGTTCCTAATGAGCAGTCCCTATTTGCTGCTCGCGGTCGGGTGAATAACGCCAAAGTTGCACTGAGCAATTCTCAATTGGACTATAACCGCAATAAATCCTTGTTTGATAGAGGGGTGGTATCCGCACAGGACTTTCAAAACATAGAATTGGCGTACAACCAGGCCAAATTGGAATTGGAGAATGCGCAGAATGATTACCAAATTATTTTGAAGGGTTCCGCCGGAGGATCTGCAAGTGCCAACACCAATATTAGAGCCACGGTTACCGGTACCATATTGGAGATTCCGGTTGAGGAAGGTGATCAGGTCATACAAAGTAACAACTTTAATGATGGTACGACCATAGCCACAATTGCGGACTTGGGTAAAATGATTTTTGAAGGACAAGTCGATGAGGGTGAAGTGGGCAAATTGGAAATAGGAATGCCCTTGAAGATCACCCTCGGAGCCATTGAAGACCAAGAGTTTGAGGCAAAATTGAAGTTTATTGCCCCAAAAGGAGTCGAGGAAGCAGGTGCCGTGCAGTTCAAGATTGAAGGCGATGTGGCCGTTTCTGATGATTTCTTGATTCGTGCTGGGTATAGTGCCAATGCTTCGCTGACTTTGGAGAAAAAAGATAGCATTCTGGTTATTCCCGAGGCCTTGTTGCAATTTGATAAAGACACCAACAAGCCTTATGTCGAAGTCTCTACAGGTGAACAACAATTCGAACGTAAGGACATCGAGATTGGCATTTCGGACGGGATCAATGTTGAAATTGTTTCTGGTTTGACACAAGAAGATAACGTAAAACAATGGAACAAGACAGAGCCCATTAAGAAGGGTACGGAAGAAGACGAAGAAGGAGATAATGCCGAGTAACCAATAACAATCAAAATCAAAAAACGAATGAAATCAAAAGTTTTAATAGGAGTACTTTTTTGTGCGGTTTTTTCAATGAACGCACAACTAAAGAAATGGACACTTGAGGAATGTGTCACCTATGCCATTGAAAATAATCTGACCATTGAGCAGTTTGAACTTGATTTGGAAAACGCAGAGATTGATAAATCGGACGCTTTTGGGAACTTGTTGCCCGATTTGAATGGATCTACCTCCATATCAGAGACATCAGGTCTTGTAGTGGACCCCAATAGTAATACCAATGTTTCGGGTACTATTTTTGCAGTAGCTCCCAGTCTTACCACCAATCTTACAGTATTTGACGGTCTAAGAAATATCAATAGGGTAAAGCGTGCAAAATTGAATGCCATATCCAACCAGTATCGATTGGATGATTTAAAGGATGACATCCGTCTTCAAGTAGCACAGTTTTATTTGGATGTATTATCCAATAAGGAACAATTAAAGGTGGCACGTGCGCAATATGCGGTAACCGAACAAGATTTAAAACGCACCAAAGAATTGGTAGAGTCCGGAGTGGTACCGCGCGGTGATTTGTTGGAGATTGAGGCCACGGCGGCTTCGCAAGAACAACAGATTGTAAACAACGAGGCTTTGGTCATCATTTCTAGAATAAGTTTGGCTCAGCTACTTCAGATTACCGATTATGATAACTTTGATGTTGCGGATGAATCCTTTGATGTCCCCCCATCGGATATTTTGGACAACTCAGCCAAAGTTATTTTTGATAAGGCATTGGGCTTTAGAAATGATATTAAGCTTGCTGAGACCAATATAGAATTGGCAGAGAAGGATGTGAAAATTGCAAGGGGGGTGTTGTATCCCACGGTAACCGCTTTCTTTAATTACAACACCTTTTACAGTGATCAGTTTAGCATCGATTTGGACCCGGATACGGGTCAGCCCATTTTGGATCCAGATACCGGGCTTCCCTTATTTTTTAGGGACAGATTTATCGATCAGCTTTGGCTTAACGATGGGATCCGTTATGGATTCCAAGCCAATATTCCCGTTTTTAACGGTTGGAGTGCTAGGAATGGGGTCAGACGTGCGAAGATCGATCTAAAACGATCCGAACTTCAAATGGAACAAACCAAATTGGAATTGGAGACTGCTATCAACCAAGCCTATGTTGATGTCAAAACCTTTTCAAAAGCTTATGAGGCTGCTGAAAAAAACCTGGAAGCACGGGAAGTAGCGTACCAATATCAAAAAGATCGTTTTGATGTCGGACTTTTGAACGCTTTTGATTTTGGACAGTCCCAAGCACGGTTGGACGATGCCAGGGCCAACGTTATTCAGAGTAAATACAATTACATCTTTCGATTAAAAATATTGGAGTTCTACTTTGGGATTCCGATTCGACTCAACTAAACTTATGGGTTGATGCCCCTCCTACGGAGGGGTTTTTTATTTCTTTTATACATGCAAGGTTCCACTATCTTTGCCCAATGGCTACAATTCTTTGTTTGGAAACGGCGACCACCAACTGTTCGGTAGCTGTTGGAATCAGTGGTGAACTTAAAAGTCTGGTCGAGGAAAATTCGCCGAATTATTCCCATTCCGAACAATTGCACGTTTTTATGGAGCAGGCCATCACTAAAGCTTCTATTTCCATCCAAGATCTGGATGCTGTGGCGGTCAGTAAAGGACCAGGGTCCTACACCGGACTTAGGATCGGGATTTCAGCCGCGAAAGGATTGTGCTTTTCCTTGGACGTTCCTTTGATTTCCGTTCCAACGTTAAAAAGCATGGCCACCCAAATTCAATTAAGATCCACTGAGGTTACCATTGCCCTGTTGGATGCCAGAAGGATGGAAGTTTATTCCTGTGCGTTTGATAACAAGTATAAACCGCTTAGTGAGACAAAGGCGGAAATTATCTCAGCGCACTCTTTTCAGGAATACATAAGCTATGAAAATGTTCATCTCATAGGTAGTGGAACGTCAAAATGTAAGGATGTTTTGACCCATGATGTTTTCAAGTTTCATCCTGATACAATACCATCAGCCAGGGAAATGGTGACTTTGGCCGAAAAGAAGTATCTCAAGGAAGAATTTGAGGATGTGGCATATTTTGAACCCTATTACCTGAAGGATTTTGTGCTTCAAGGGAAGAAAAAAGTTTAGTCACTACCTTCAATTCGATGTACGACCCGTTGCGGGAACGGAATTTCAATTCCAGCTTTATCAAATTGTAGTTTGGATTGTTCGATCAAGTCAAAACGCGCAGGCCAAAACATATCATTAGGTGCCCAAAAACGTAACGTAAGGTTTACTGCGCTATCCCCCAAACTATCGACATAGACTTCGGGTGCCGGCTCCTTTAAAATACGGCTGTCATTGGCGCAAATATTGAGAAGGATGTCTTTTGCCTTCCTAATGTCTGAACCGTATCCAATACCAACTTTATAATTTTCCCTACGGTTAGGTTCGGCACTGTAGTTAACGATGTTTCCGTTGGCCAGTGTTCCATTGGGGACAATGGCAATTTGGTTGCCAAACGTATTGAGTTTGGTATTGAAGATAGAAATCTCCTTTACGGCTCCGTCAACTCCCTGGGCAGAGATCCAATCCCCGACGCGGAAGGGTTTGAACAAAAGAATCAGGACACCTCCGGCAAAATTCGCCAAAGATCCTTGTAGGGCGAGTCCTATAGCCAGTCCGGCTGCACCAATCATGGCCACCAGTGATGAGGTCTTAACGCCTAATTGGGTAACTACCAAAACGGCCAAAAGTAGCTTAAGTGCAATTTTGATAAAACTTTGAAGAAAGGATTCGAGCGCAGGATCATAATCCTTTCTTTCAAAAAAACGTTGTACCAATTTATTGATGAACCGAATGATCCAGAGACCGACAATAAGGATAATAACCGCCAGTATCAAATCCGGTAAAAGATCCCAAAGCCAATTAATGGCATTCTCAATATGCTGCTCGTAATTGATAATTTTTTCTTTCATCTGGCAATGGATTTAGGGTGATATGATGATATTTTTAAAGTTGTTTTAATGCCTGTTCCACGGAAGTAACCGGAAGTTTACAGCTACCCTCAATACATACGTAAATCAAGGTTTGCCCTTGGTTATACCTGTTTTTGAGCAAGTCCAGGTTTCCTTCATTCTTAGCGCCGACCAAGATGCTATTGGGCAAGTAGTGGGAAGAAATTTCTTTTCCAAGTTTTTGATAATCCTCGCCCACAACGGCAATCTCATAAAAATTTTTGTTTTGGAAAAGTACTAGGTTCAACCAATTTGCAAAACTCTGCCCATTTTCAACAAAATTGTTTTGGACGTTTCGAATCATTTGCTGGACCTGTTCCCCATAACCTTCATTGGGAAAGAGCTTGTGGAGTTTTAGAAGATTGTTGGCCATAATGGAATTGGAGGAGGAGATTTCCTTATCGTAGAGTTCTATGGATTTCCTAATCAAATCGTTATCCTGATTTGAAGTATAAAAGAACATGCTACTTTCCCCATCTTTAAAATTGGAAATGACCGTGTCGGTCAATCCTTTGGCCCTTTGAAGCCATTTTTCATTAAAAGTAACTTCGTATAAAGCGATGTATGCCTCAATAAGGGTGGCATAGTCATCAAGAAAAGCGTTGATGGTACTGGTTCCATTTTTATAGTTCCGGAATAAGGTTCCATCCGATTTTACCATTTCCTTTTCGATGAATTCCGCATTTTTTAAGGCCAGTTCCAAGTAGTGTTCTTCATCAAGGTAACTGAAGGCATCCACAAGTCCTTTGAGCATCAATCCATTCCAAGAAGTTAAGATTTTATCATCCAATCTGGGTTTGATACGTTGGTCTCGAACAGCTTTTAACTTTTTTAAGGCTCCAGAAATCTGGGAATTCAATGCCGTAATGGAAATATGATGTCTTTCCGCGATTTCCGCATCGGACTTATCTCGGATGAGTACATAATTGCCTTCCTCCCAATGGCCATAGGAATTGATATTGTAATAATCCTTAAAAACTGGAAAATCCTGGCCTAGGATGGAATCCAGTTCCTTTTCCTGCCATACATAGTAGGCCCCTTCTTCCAGTTCTCCTGAATCATTCTGGCTATCAGCGTCGAGCGAAGAATAGAACCCACCACTTTCATCCAATAACTCGGTTTCCACAAAGTGGATGCATTTCTGGACCACCTCTTTGTAAAGGGGATTTTTGGTCATCGCATACGCTTTTGCATAAAGACTCACCAACGGACCATTATCATAGAGCATTTTTTCAAAGTGGGGTACGTGCCACTTGGTATCCACCGCATATCTTGAAAATCCCCCATCAATGGGATCGAATATACCCCCATAGGCCATTCTTGTGAGGGTGGTATTGACATATTCCATGATACTATCGTTTTTTTCGGAAATCGCATAATGCAACAAAAAATCCAGATTGTTGGGCATCATGAATTTTGGGGCTCGTTTATAGCCACCAAGATACGTGTCAAAATAAGTGGACCATTTGGCAACAGAGGCATTCAAGCTGTCAATTGGAAAACCCTCTTTTTTGGTATTGACCTCAACAAGGTTGATGGCTTTAATGCCCCGCTCCAGGTTGCTTGCATATTCTTCAACTTTGCCCTTGTCCGATTTGTAAAGCTCCATCAGCTTTTCCAAAGACGTTATCCAATTTTCCTTGGGAAGATAGGTCGCTCCCCAGAAGGGTCTTCCATCGGGCAGTGCCACAATATTTAGGGGCCATCCACCATTCCCTGTCATCATTTGAATAGCGTCCATATAGATTTGGTCCACGTCCGGTCGCTCCTCGCGATCAATCTTGATGTTTATGAAATTCTCATTCATCATTTGGGCCACCTCTTCATCCTCAAAACATTCATCTTCCATTACATGGCACCAGTGGCAAGCGGCATAGCCTACGCTTATTAAAAGGGGCTTGTTTTCCTTTTTGGCCCTTTCCAGAACCTCTGGTTTCCATGCTTCCCAATTGACAGGATTGTGCGCATGCTGTAATAGATAAGGACTGGTTTCTTCAATTAGGGCATTGGTATATTTATGGTTCATTTTTTCCGTTTTTTCCTGACACCCCAAAGCCACAAAAATCAATAAGGAAAGGCCGTAGTATTTTTTCATTTCATAGTTGGGTTAAGCGCATAAAAAAAGCGCCAAATGTGGCGCTAAGGTATGTTCTTATATAAATTAATTCACCTCAAATGTGATTTTAACGTTTACACGGTATTCATCTACCTTACCATTTTTTACGGTACAACTTTGCTCATTGAGGTAAACGGAACGTATTTTTTTTACA
Organism: Bacteroidota bacterium; assembly: GCA_039184365.1. Taxonomy (GTDB): domain Bacteria; phylum Bacteroidota; class Bacteroidia; order Flavobacteriales; family Flavobacteriaceae; genus Croceivirga. The sequence continues at coordinate 21,311 of JBCDBE010000058.1, forward strand.
GATTTCGAAGCTTGTTTTACCGCGTTGTTCGTAGCATCTTCCCAACTTTTATTTGAATTGGCCAAGACTTCAATTACTTTTAAAACTGCCATAGCTAGTGAATTTTAGATTTCCTTGAAGATAAGAAATTTGTGGTAATACTTTGGTAGGTACTACCCATTAAGGGCAACTACCTCATTTACTTTATCCCCGAGCATATTTTTTAGCATAGTTTCAATTCCATTTTTAAGGGTAAAAGTAGAGGAGGGACAGCCACTACAGGCACCTTGGAGGATAACGTTTACGGTCTTGCTCTCCTTTTCATAAGACTGAAACAGAATATTGCCCCCATCACTCGCCACTGCCGGTTTCACATATTCGTCCAAAATAGTAATGATTTGTAGGGAAGTTTCATCTTGGTGCGGTGGTTCTGTTCTTGTACTTGGTCCTTCTTGGGAAATTGAAGGCGCTTCGGTGGAAACCACCTCCTTGCCATCGGCTAAGAACTCTCGTATAAACTCGCGCAGTTCCATACCGATCTCATTCCATTCTGCCATATCATATTTAGTGATGGAAACATAGTTTTGATCGAAAAAGACTTCCTTCACGAAAGGAAAATGGAACAATTGTTTCGCCAGTTCAGAGTTTTTTGCCTCATCGATGTTCTTAAACTCGAAAACGCCGGGCACGATGGCCTTATTGGCTACATATTTCATCACCGAAGGATTGGGGGTTACTTCTGCATAGACCGTAATAGGTACTCTTGTTGCTGTATTGGATTCCGATACAATAGGGGCTCCAGAATTTAGATATTCCACTAAATTTTGTGCTACCTCGTCTTTGACATCATTCCAGTTTACAATATCGTACCGTTCCAATGCAATAAAGTTACCGGATATGTATACTGTTTTTATAAAGGGAAGGTAAAACAGTTGCTGGGCCAAAGGAGAATCTTTGGCTTCATCAATGTTTTTGTATTCGTAGTTTTCCTTTACCAAAAAATGATTGGCCTCAAACTTTAGTATCGAGGTATTATTGGTCTCTACAATAGTGATATTATACTCCTTCATAGCTTTGATTTTGGACAAAAATACAAAGGAAATATGGGGATTAAAATTTATAATATTATCTTG
>JBCDBE010000059.1:0-22305 GCA_039184365.1 Bacteroidota bacterium
AATTTGTTTTCCCTCCTTGCCGCTTTTACGATAAATACCGTTCATATTCCAATAATTACGCTTGTCAGAAGCCCAAAAATACCTGCGATTGCACAAACGCCATAAGGCACAGGAGGATATTCCCTTTCCGGCGTCTCCGGAAAGCCTGCCATCATTTCATTTCTCACCGCAATTATCCTATGTAGGTCAAGTGGGCCATTCCATGTATTTACCTGATAGTCTTCTATTTGCAATGCGATGTTTACGGGATCGAACGACGTCCATTTTTTATCCAAGGTCAATTTGGGAAGAGCTGATGCTCCCTTGAAAACAGCTTTTAAGGTATCACCCCTATAATTTGTTGCCCGTAGCGACAAGGATGTATAATTGGGCATTCCGTTGGAGGTAAACCTCCCTTTGACCACTGTTCCCTCCTGAAAATGGCAAGGATAATCACATTGGGGGCCAGTGAACGAATTTTTCTGTTCCGTCAAATTTAGAATTTGACCCTTGGGATATTCTTCAAGAAGATTTTTATGTATGGCACCCCAAGCTATTGGAGACTCCTTTCCCTCTACCCTTAAATCATCATTGCGCAACCAGTCCAATGCATTGGAAAGTGTGGCAAAGGTACCTGAGAAGCAAATTACAAAGAATGGCAGACCGAAATGGAGTCCCAACCAGCCGTGGAATTTAAAGAAGGGCTTTTTTGAAATTAGTCTCAGGGCTTTAAATTAAAAGTCATCAGTGGATGACGTTAAAATTACAGTTGGTGAATTATTCCCTAATTGCTAAGAGCATGAATTATGTTATTTTTAACATCTACCTACCTCCCCAACCAGCCGTTCAATTGGGAACCCGTATAGCATTTTTTAATGTTTTGGCCGTATTAAAACCAAACCTGAAGGGGTTAATTTTCTGTTCTAATCGGTTTTAGCCTGATTTCTTACCCCATAAAAATACAGTGTGTGATCATCGATGTTGATGTCAAAGACTTCCTCGATGGTCTCCTTGATATTTTTAATTCTGGCATCCGTAAATTCCAGTACCTCTCCCGTGTCCGTTAAAATAACATGGTCGTGTTTTTTACTAAGGAATGATTTTTCATATTTGGCGACCCCATCACCAAATTGGTGTTTACGTACCAGATGGGATTCTTTTAGAAGTTCCATGGTGTTATACAGGGTAGCTCGACTAACCCTGTAGTTCTTTTGCTTCATTTGAATATAAAGCGTATCAATATCCAAATGCCCATCCGTATGATAGATTTCCTCCAAAATGGCATAGCGTTCAGGAGTTTTACGGTGTCCGTTCTTTTCTAGAAATTCAGTGAAAACCCCCTTGATGATCTTGAAACTACTTACGCAAGCCATACCCGTTTTTTTTAAGTTTCCTTGCTAACTAAAGGAAATTCGTACCACGATGGCAAAATTACTTCTTTTTCACGAAGCAATTTTGCTTGGTGCTACCCCAAATTGCCTTTTAAAGGCCGTTGTAAAATGCTGTGGATTTTTATATCCTATTCTTCTTGACACCTCTTGAACACTTAAACCGTCTTCTCGCAACATCGATTTGGCCGTATGCAAGCGCAATCCTTTCCAATATTGAAAAACTGAAGTGCCAAAGAGTTCCTTGAACCCCTTCTTTAAGGTGTATTCATTGGTACCCACCCGTTTGGCAAGTCCATTGAGGGTCTCTATTTGCTTGAAATTTTTGTCGATCAATTCTTTAACTGCATACATTTTTTCCACATCTTCCTTTTTAATACCCTTGCAGATGGGATTGGAGCTGTAGGCATCAATCTGTTCCAACTGCAACAGCAGGAGGGAAATGACTTTTGATTCCAAAAAAATTCTTTTAAAAAGTCCTTGTCGCTCGCATTGGATAATATCATTGATAATGGCGTACATTTCCAAGGTGATGGGATGGTTGTGTCGAGATAAAACAGCCGTTTTCCTTGTCTGCATTGCTTTCTTAAAAATCTTGAAAAATCCTTGATTTTCAGGTAGGTACTTTTCAAAAAAGTTGGGTGTCATGTTAATTTCAAATATGCGCAAAGGGCTGCGGGAAGACCATTGCGACATTCCATTGAAACCATCTGTGTAAAAAATATTATGACTGCCGGGAGAAAATTTTATGGAATCGTCAAAGTAATCTGAAGTGGTCGCGGTGGTACCATGCAACGCAAAATGCATTTCCACGGTCTCAAAATCGCTTTCAAAATTAAAAAAGGTATCCTTATGCAATTCCAGGTGACCATAACCAATGTGGACGCCCTCAAAGAACACTTCTTTGTACTCCCCTTTACCCAAAAATATATCGGCAGAGAAGGTACGTTCCTGAATACATGCATTCTTATCCCTAAACCATTGGGGATAGTTTGCCTCAAGAAGCATTTCATTCAAGTCGGTCCCATAAATCCTGGTTTTCATCCGTATTTTTTTGACGCTCAAAATACCTCGCTACACATTATCGCCAGTTTAAAAGCAATACTGTTCCCTATCCCATAATTCCGTTTTGCGTAGGTTTTATTCCGTTTTGCGTAATATCTTTTTTGGTCTTGAAACCTACATTTGCTGGACTAATTTAGTTATTTATAACCAATCTAAATAATTATTGGCCAAATGAACCACGTGAATTTGAAAATTGTAAACCTCTCGCTGTTGGTTATGTTATCGTTTGTGGCAATAGCGCAGGAAAATCAGGTTACCGGGACGGTCACCGATGAGGATGGTAACCCCGTTTTGGGGGCGAATGTTTTCTTACTGGATACTGGAAAGGGGGCTTCCACTGACATCCAAGGGGCCTTTCTCATCAGTGATCTATCTTCGGGAACCTATTTCATCCAAGTAAGCTACTTGGGTTTTGAAAGTGTAACAAAAGAATTTGAGCTTAATACGGATACCACGGTAGACTTTACCTTGGTTAAAACATTGGACCAACTCAATGAGGTCGTAGTGACTGCGGCCAATAGAAGGTTACAAAATGTTCAGAAAGCTGCGGCTTCGGTATCTGTTGCCAATGCACAAGAAGTTGCTGACCTACAAATCGGCAATATTAACGAATTGGGGCGTATTACATCCAATTTTAGAACGTACGATGACGGAGGGGGATCTTTCCCACTTGTATCTACCAGGGGTATAACTACTATCGATGAAACACCTGTGGTAGGGGTCTATGTAGATGATGTACCACTGTTCAATGTTTCTTCTTTTCCCTCCTATTTTGGTGATATTGATCGTATTGAAATTTTGAAAGGACCCCAGGGAACGCTATTTGGAAGAAACTCAATCGGGGGGGTTATAAACATCATTAGCAAAAAGCCCACGAACTTTACCAAGGGATATGTAACCACAGGGTACGGTAACCTCAATCAATACGAGGTACAAGCAGGAGTAAGTATGCCCATTGTAAAAGACAAACTGTTTGCTAAAATCAATGGTGGACTTACTGAAAGGGATGGATATATTGAAAACACTTTTTTGAATAACTCCGATTTATTGGGGAGGGAGGCGTATAACGCCAATCTTAATTTAACCTATGTTGCAAATGATCATTGGCTCCTTAGGTTTAATTCGGGATATGAAAGAAGGGAGGTCAATGCCTACGCTTTTGTTGGAGGTTTTGGGGCAACTGCCGAAGTGATTGATGATACGGTAAACAACACTCCCTTTGAAGTTGCACAGAATACCAATGGTATTTATACCACGAATATTTCGAACAATGCGTTCAACCTTAAATTTACAAACGATAAGATAAGAGTTGAGGCGATTACGGCCTATCAATTTACCGATCTTGATAGAAGTGGCGATGATTTTGATTTTTCCCCAGCAGATATCCAAGCAGTGGCTTCTGATAACACCAAATTATCTACTATCAGTCAAGAAATAAGGCTGAGCTCCAATACCAAGAGCAAACTGGATTGGATCGGAGGTCTGTATCTCTATTCGGTTTCCAATCAAAGTGATCGAAGAACGAGAAATGGGGTGGACAATGCGTTCAACCCCATGCTACCCCCAGAATCAGCGGCACAATATCCCTATGACCAGTTGGCGGATAACGAAATAAGTCAAATGGGCTTATCCATTTTTGGACAGGCCTCATATCTGCTTACGGATAAACTTACCGCAACAGCAGGCCTACGGTATGAAATCGAAGATAGTAGCTTAGAAGTTGACAACAGTTTCGAAAAAGAGGGACAAGATTTTGTATTCCCACCCTTAGGTGCCGTACCCGCGCAGTTTGATGAAGAAACCGAGTTTAGTGCAGTGTCACCCAAATTTAGCTTGGGCTATCAAGCCAATGAAAATTCACTTCTTTTTGTCAACGTAACCAGGGGCTACCGTCCTGGAGGGGTAAATGAGTTTGTCCTAGATGAAAGTCGGGCCACTTTTGATCCTGAATTTAGTTGGAATTACGAACTGGGTTCTAAGAATACGTTTTGGAACAATAAGGTGAAGCTGAATGTCACGCTCTTTTATATCAGTTATACGGACCAGCAACTTTTCAATGTACTGGACCTTACCACCTTTAGTATTGGGAGGGAAAACATTGGTAACTCTGAAAGTTATGGGGCGGAGTTGGAAACGGAATTTATCGTAACCAAAGGACTTAACCTTATTGGAAATTTGGGGTACCTAAAAACGGAATTTACGGATTACACTTATATCGGTTTTACAGGAACTGAAATCAATAATGAAGGAAATATGCAAGTGATGTCCCCAGAGTGGAGTGGAAGCCTTGGGGCCAATTACACTGCTAATTTGAATAAAAAATGGAAGGGTTCCATAGTCATAGACTATCAATTTCAGTCCGAAGTCTTTTTTGACCCTGAAAATACCGCAAGCCAAGATGGATACGGTTTGTTAAATGGTAGATTGGTGGCTGGGTCAAAAAACCTTGAAGTTGCGCTATGGGCAAAAAACCTTACGGATGAAACCTACCTGAGTTATGGGTATTCAGTGAGCGGTTCTGGAATATTCGCGTCTTATGGCCTACCACAGACCTATGGCGTAACTTTAACAGGTAAATTTTAAACCTTTTAATCATGAAAGCACATAGTGCAAGTTTATTGAACGCCATTTTATTGATCGGTCTATCGGCCTGGGGCTATTTTTCATCGGAAACCCCTTCCATGACCGCCCTTATCCCTGCGATTATTGGGGTCATCTTATTGGCCTGTAATAGCGGGGTAAAAAACGAAAACAAGGTCATTGCCCATATTGCTGTGGTGTTGACACTAATCGTCCTGATGGGACTGATAAAACCCCTTACAGGCGCCTTGGAACGGGACGATTCCGCCGCAGTGGCCCGAGTGGTCGTCATGATGATCAGTACCGTGGTTGCCTTGGTATTTTTTATTAGGAGTTTTATTGAAGCCCGTAAAAAAAGGGAAAAAGAAGCAAGTTCATCATAGGGAGCACTAATGCATATCGTTATTTACATCATACGGTTTTTATTGGCATTCCTTTTCATCTATGCAGGGGTGGAAAAGTTGTTTTTGCCTTTTGACCCATCGGTGTTTCGAACGGATGCGGCCCAGGCCGACCCTGCGTTTTTCACCTACTATGAGTTATTGCAGGGTTCCGGCTACCTCTATTTTGTAGGTTTCCTTCAACTGCTATGTGGAACTTTATTGGTTTTTAAAGCCACCTATCTTTTGGGAAGCATCATGCTGGTTCCCTTGATTTTGTGCCTGTTGATGACCCATGTTTTCTTTTCAAAATACCATGTATTCATCATTTTTGATTCCGTTATGTTCAGTCTTAATTTGGTATTGCTTTTTTATCGCTTCAAAGATTGGCAACCTGCATTGTTCAAAAAACAAAATTCATGGATATGACCCGTTTGACATTTGAAATTATCTTCATCATTTTTGTTGTTGTAGCTGGTTTTATAAGACGACCATTCCAAAAGCGGAACAAAGCCAATGCCATCAACATCGATGAAAAGGACAATGAGGAAAAGGGGTTGTTGGGACTGGTATTTTTGGGAATGTCCATCCTACCCTTCTTATATGTGGTAAGTCCATGGTTGGATTTTGCCAATTACGACCTTCCTTTACCGCTAACTATTTTTGGGGCGGTAGTACTTATCCCAACGGCCATCCTTTTTTATCGCTCCCATAAAGACCTTGGTAGAAACTGGTCGGTGAGTTTAGAGATTCGCGACGAGCATAACCTAGTGACCAATGGCGTTTACCGACATATCCGACATCCCATGTACACAGCGATTTGGCTTTGGGTCATTTGTCAAGCCCTATTGCTGCAAAACTATATTGCCGGACTGTCTGGAATTATCACCTTTGGACTCCTCTATTTTATTAGAGTGGAAAAAGAAGAGCGTATGATGGAAATGCAATTTGGCAATCGGTACAAAGCCTATAAACAGAAAACAAAACGTTTAATCCCCAACCTACTCTAATGGAAGCAACAGAAAAAGACCTCGCCATATTTGAGGGGGATAGAGCCAAAAATTACGATGGCTTTGTGCAACAATGGATACCGAATTATGATTACTTTATGTCCATCTTTCCAAAATTGTTGGCAAATGCCAATACCAAATCACTGTTAGCGGTTGGATGCGGCACGGGTAACGAACTGATTGCGTTAAAGGAATTTGATCGAGAATGGTCCATTATGGGCATTGACCCTTCACCTGAAATGATTCATAGGGCCCAACAAAAGTTAGCTTCTTACAAAGGTATTGAGTTCTCCATCGGTCAGATAGGCGAACTTGGACCACAACTTCGCTATGGGGCGGCTTCATTACTGCTGGTACTGCACTTCATCAAATACCCCAATGAAAAATTGGCACTGATACAAGAAATTAGAAAACGATTACATCCAGGGGCCCCTTTTATTATCATGGGGATATTTGGTACCAAGGAACAACTCCGGGGCAACCTAAAAGTACTTGAGTCTTTATTACCGCAGGATTTAAGTGAAAAAGAAATTGAACATCGGCTCGAACGGATAACCAATACCTTGTACCGAACCACCGAAGAAGAATTGGAAAAACTATTGGTTCGTGCAGGCTTTGAATCCCCAATCCGCTTTTTTCAAACAAGTATTTACAGTGGCTGGATGACCAAAAAATTAGAGAATTAAAAAACGAAAAACATGATACTACCAATAAGCGGAACCCCATGAAATACTAAGCAATAAGAAAGCAACCGTGAACCAGTCCAAAGATCAAAAAGAATTCATCCTAAAGGGCAACTTGGCCAAAGTGATGTGGAAACTGTCCCTGCCGGCGATTTTAGCCATGGTGCTCTATGGTTTGAATGCCTTTATGGATACCATCTACATCGGCCAACTTCTTAACGAAGCAGCACTATCCGGCGTGGCTTTGGCGTATCCGTTGACTTCAATGGCAATGGGTGTCGGTTCATGGGTAGGCACGGGAGCAGGAAACCAACTAAGTGTCCTGTTGGGTAAAAATGATAATGAAACCCTTAAAAAAGTCATCCCCAACGCAACGCTCTTTACCCTGATAGGAAGTCTTGTTTTTGCCGTTCCCTGTTACCTATTTGCTACCCCTTTAATACAGATGATGGGTGGTTCGGGTGAAATCTTGGAGTATGGGGTACGTTATTTTAAAATTACCCTTTTGGCCTTCCCGCTATGGGTATTGGGCCTTCAACTCAATATGATCGTTAGGGCAGAGGGTAAGATGATGACCGCCGCCCTATTTATGGCCTATGGCTTGCTTGTCAATCTCATCTTAACACCTTTGGCCATTATTTATCTAAACATGGATGTGGACGGCGCAGCATGGGCAACAAACATTGGCATGCTGGTCTATTGCTTTGTAGGTTATGTCTATTTTTTGAGGGGTAAAGCTTCCTTTGAATCAAATATCAATGCCATTTTTTACGATAGTGGGGTTTTTAAGTCCATCTTAAAGCTAGGGTTTCCTGGATTTATCCTAAGTCTTATGGGTTTAATCCAGGCCATCGTAGTTTTCAACGCCGTAGTGGACTATGGCACCGATGAGGACCTTGCCTTTTTTGCGGCAGCTAACCGAATACTGCTCTTCTTAATGACCCCTTTGTTTGGATTGATGCGGGCCCTTCAACCTGTGGAGGGGGTAAACTTCGGAGCGGGACAATACAATCGGGTTAAAAAAAGTTTTCTTCTCTTCTGTAAAACTGGTCTTTGGTTGGTCTTGCCTTTCTGGTTGTTCTTGATGCTGTTTCCAGAACTGGGTATTCAAATGGTGCTCCCCAATAAGGTAATGACAGCAACGGAACAAATGGATTTTAGGGTATATATGGCCATTATTCCTTTTCTTCCCTTTGTCTTTATGGCACTCACCCACTTACCAGCCATAGAACAACCTAAATATGCAAGTATCATTGGAATAGCAAGGCAATTGGCATTCTACGTTCCGGTAATGCTATTGCTTCCCAAATGGATGGGCATCAGTGGTGTTTACTATGGTTCTACCTTGATTGACATTGTAGTTACCCTATGGGCAGGCTATATCGTCCATAAAAGTTTTCAGGGTTTAGGAGAAAAGCCAAGTTTAGAAATAACCGACAAATAAAAATAATATGAAATTAGAAATTAAAAACCTATCAAAAACGTATTCCAATGGCGTACAAGCTTTAAAGGACGTTTCCCTTACCATAGGCAGGGGAATGTTCGGGCTTTTGGGCCAAAACGGCGCAGGTAAGTCTACCCTTATGCGAACCATTGCTACTTTACAGGACCCTGATACGGGAGCCATTGATTTTAATGGGATCGATGTATTAAAGAACCCAGAAGCCCTTCGAAGGACTCTGGGATACCTTCCGCAGGAGTTTGGGGTATATCCCAATGTAACGGCCGAAGAGTTGCTAACCCACATCGCGGATATGAAGGGTATTGTACATAAGGGGGAGCGAAAGGATACCGTTGAAGCCCTATTGCAAAAAGTCAACCTTTATGATGTTCGGACTAAAAAGTTGGATGGGTATTCTGGAGGGATGAAGCAACGATTTGGTATCGCTCAAGCCTTATTGGGCGGTCCTGAACTGATTATTGTTGACGAGCCCACCGCCGGTCTGGATCCCATGGAACGCAATCGTTTCTATAATCTATTGTCGGAATTGGGTGAAAATGCCGTGGTGATCCTTTCCACCCACATTGTGGAAGACGTGAGCACCCTTTGTTCAGATATGGCCATTATTGGAAATGGTGAGGTTGTACTCACCGGTAAACCGCATGAAGTGGAGGAGGCCATGCGAGGGAAACTTTATGAGATGCCCATTCAAAAAGATGAATTGGCAGCATATCAGGAAAAATTCAAGGTCATCTCCCAACGGTTTTTTGCTGGAAAATTGATGATTACCATTATGGCAGATGACATGCCAACTGGAGGGTTTGATGTTAAAGCACCCTCATTGGAAGACGCCTATTTTAAAATCTTAAGCGAAAACTAATATGAAAACGATAGTATCCATAATAAAAAACGAGCTTAAGCAACGAATATTCAGTTGGATAACCCTGATATTCTTTCTTATGTTGGCGTTTCAGATGATATGGTACACGGATGGTGCTTTCAAATACTTTGCCAATGAGGGGGTACTCATGAATGCTGCAAGTATCCTATACCGAAATTACGCTGCCATGGGCATGCTCATGATCATTATCATCGCCATAGTTACCGGCGGAGTACTTTATAAAGACATACGGCACAAGTCTGCTGAATGGACATATGCCATGCCCATTAATGACAAACAGTTTTTTGTGGGCCGGTTTTTAGCCGCATTTTTATATCTGGTCATCCTAAGTACAGGGATGATTTTGGGCCATCTGTTGGTCCCCTATTCCGGTATCGGAGAAGCTCACCGCTTCGGGCCCACGCAATGGGGGCCTTTATTTCACGGTTGGATCATGTTTACGGTACCCAATCTGTTTTTTTATGTATCACTCGTATTTTTTGCCCTTGCATTTACCAGAAAAATTGCTTCAAGTTATTTGGCTGTTTTTTTGGTTATTATCATTTTTTTGATTGCGCAGACCTCTTATGAAACCGGTGGTGGTGATAACCTAATGGCCTATATCTTGGTAGATACCGGGGGTTATGTGGCCGCACAGCACTATACGGAGTTGCTGACGCCCCTTCAAAAAAATACGGAAATGTTCAAGCTCTCCGGGTTTGTACTGCAGAATAGGTTGTTTTGGTTTGGGATGGCACTACTACTTGCGGTAGCATCCTATTTTAGGTTTTCATTTAAATATTTTATCCAAGCAGGGGTCGATAAATCCAAAAAAATCAAGGAAACCAAGAAAAAGGGATTTGCGGTTCCTTCGGTGCAACTCCCCAGGGTGGTAAAACAGTACCGGACGTCCAGCTTTCTGGCCAAGTTATGGTCGCTATCCAGGTTGGAATTTAGGAATATTGTCCGCCCCGTCTCCTTCAAGATTATCCTGGGTATCATATTTTTAATGGTCTTTTTACAGAACGTTACCTGGAATGCGGACTACTATATCGGCAATGAATTCCCCATAAGTAGCAATATGACCTTTTTTAGATTACAATGGGGGGTTTTTGTTACCATGCTGATCATGATTTGGGCGGGTGAGCTGTTTTTTAAGGATAAAACCGTCAATATATGGCAAATTACCGATTCCTTACCGGTCCCTGTTTGGGTCACCCAACTTTCTAGATTAAGCGCTGTTATCGGGCTTTGTTTTGTATTGAGCCTTAGTTTCATCTTTATATCCTTATTGACCCAAATTATATTGGGAGGGTCGTCTTATATCGATTTAGGACGTTTTGCCGAAGATTTATTACTGTACCGTTGGGCGTTCTTAAATTTTGTGCTTTGGGCAGCACTGGTATTCTTTGTGGGGGCCCTGACCAGTAATCGTATTTTAACCCATATCCTTTGCGTAGCGCTGTTCATATTCTTGATTATCTCGTTTGACCAAGGCATTCTGGAAGACCTTCGCTTGGGATATGGCTTTACCCCTGGTGTTGAAGACTACTCAGAAACCAGCGGCTACGGTATTTTTCATCAGTCGGCCAATTGGTTCTTCCTGTATTGGTTGGCACTGGCCATTGCTTTGGTTATGGTTGGAATCTGGCTATGGAAGCGAGGCTCCGATAAAAAGTGGGTGAATCGAATTTCCTTAAGGAATACGCAGCTTGGTTCAATTTCCAAAATTGTGATGGTAGCATTTTTTGGACTGTTTTTGTTTTTAATGTCCTTTATTAACCAAAATGTGTATGAAAACGGAAACTTTACCCCAGAGGCGGAAGAGGAACGGTTGAAAGCCGAGTATGAAAGGAAATACAAGTATTTGGAAACCAAACCGCAACCCAAATACGAAACCTTGGATTTAGAACTCAACCTTTTTCCTTCAGAAAGAAGGGCAGAATTTTCTGCTGATATCACCTTGAACAATAAAAATGGGGCGGACACCTTGTTTTTCAATACCCAGGATTTTGTGCATTTGACCAGTGTGAAGTTGAATGACCGCGAATTAAAGATGGTAAACGAGGATGAGGAACAAAATCTTACCGCCCATCTTATCCCCCAGACCATGCAAAAAGACAGCTTGTTGCAACTAGTGTTAAAAGGATACAAGCAATATGTTGGGTTTGTACAGGGTGATTCGCAGCCAGACATTACGAAAATGGGCAGCTTCGGGAGCATACAGGAATTTCTGCCAATTATTGGTTATGATAGCGATAAAGAGCTATTGGAAAATAGAAAACGAGAGGAACAAGGATTAGCTCGACTTGATTCCAGAATGGCAAATTTTGATGATTCATTTGCCCTTGGACAAAATGCATTTGCTACGGATGCCCATTTGGTAAAAGGGAGTATCAGCATAAGCACGGAAGTTGGTCAAACACCATTTGCCGGTGGTTTGTTGAAAAAATTGGAAACTGGTGGCAAACGTACCATTGCCAAATATTCCATTGATACTCCACACGTATTCAACTGGCATGCGGGGTCATCGGATTATCAGTTGGCCAAAGGCAAAGCAGGAAACATTTCGTATTCAATTTTACATAAACCCTCACATACCTTTAATATAGGGCTTTACCATGAAGCCCTTAAAAAAGGGGCTGCCTATATGGAAAACCATTTTGGTGCAAACGCAGTGGATGATCAACTTCAATTGGTAGAAATACACCGTTGGCAAGAAGATAGATATACGTTTGCCAACACTATTGCACTTTCTGAAAAAGAGGGCTGGGTTGCCAATACGGAAGGCTTGCAAGAAAAGGCCTATATCTACCAAACCATTGGAAGTGGATTGGCCAAACTATGGTTACAAAAAAACCTGATTGTTGCCAATGTTCAAGGTGCGGACATGTTTGTTTTAGGCTTACCGGAAGCCTTAAGCCTACAATTTGTGAAAGAGAGCCTAGGTGAAGAGGCAGTTGATTTGCTTATCAAAAAGAAAACCGACAAGTACGCTAAAGACAAAAACAATGAACCTAATATCGAACCTGCCCCAATATATGCTGATGGCACCGACTATATGGAAGAAAATAAAGGTGCCATTGCCCTGAACCACTTAAAAGAACTGATTGGGAAAGAAAAGTTCAACCGTATCGTTTTGGAGTTTGTCAATTCCAATCCTGAAAGGCCTAAAGTATTTGTGGATTTGTACCAAAGTCTTTTACAGGAAATCCCCATTTCCAAAAAGGCGGACATAAGACAGTTATTTGAGACAACAGAGGCACTGGAAGGATTATAAGTAGAGAAGTCAAAGAAAAAGGGTGAAACCAAACATAAATCAGGTTTTACCCTTCTTTATTTCATTATCTTTAGAACACATACCTAACATCCTCTTGTCATGGCCAATGGAAAAAAAGAATATTTGTCCCCTTTGAAAAGCATGGATTTTTATTTGGTAAAGTACCACTCCCTGTGCAAAAAATTAAAATTGGAAAATGATGTGGCCCAGTTGCAGGAATTGCTACATCGGGAATTGGAACCGTCCGTTGTTGACATTTTACAAGTTTCAAATTATGACGCCCTAGTCGTAACGGATATCCAAAAGAAAATTGTTTGGGCCAATAATGGTTTTAATGAAATGACTGGATACTCCAGGGGGTTTGCCAAAGGGAAAAGACCATCTTTTTTACAAGGTGAAAACACCTCTGAGGAGACCAAAATGGAAATTAGGACACTGTTAAAAAAGCAACAGCGCTTTTCACGGGCCCTTATCAATTATCGAAAAAATGGCGAGGAATACCTTTGCCATATTGATGTAATTCCTTTATTTAATCATAAAAGGGTGGTCACCCATTTTCTTGCCATGGAACGGGAACAAATTGCAGCGTAGCCTTTAAAGCTAAGTCTAGATATGTACTTATCTATCGGACCTAAAAGATACTACTGACCCCACTTTTATATTTCCATAGGAACCAAAATTTCTCTTTGATGAAAATCTTGATTTTAGGTCAGGAGATACCCCAAATAACCCTATTCTTCAAAGCGAAACGATTTAAATGGGCATCCATACCTTGCCACTGATAATTTTTAGTTTCCCTTGGGATTCCAAGGATTTTATGGCCCGAATAACCGTTTCCACACGAAGACCTGTTAAATGTGCTATTTCCTTCCTGGTAAAATCAACTTTATAATTTTCAGCACTTTCCGTATTTCCAGAATATTTTTTGAAATAGTTCAGCAGGGTCAAAATTCGGTGCTCTGGATGTTCATACGAAATCTCCGCAGCTACGGTAGCCTTATAATACAATCGCTTTGCAAAGGTCTCCAGTACTTCTAAATACAGGCCCTCAGCTTTCAACATTTCGAAGAACTTCGCTTTTGGCAATTGCAGTACTTCCGATGTTTCCATGGCCTCGGCATTGGCGGGATATACCCTACCTATGAATAACGGGGGTTCTCCGAAACTTCTCCCTTCCTTGAAGATTCCTTGGATAAATTCCTTGCCCTCCTCATTGTAATTGTTCATTTTAACCTCTCCAGACTTTACCTGAAAGTAATTTTTGGCAACGCCATCTTGATAAAAGATAAAGTCACCTTTTTCAAAGGTTTTGATTTCCGCTCCATAATGATGTAAGGTTTCTTCAGAAATCATGAGGCAATCCTTTAAGATAGTGTTATTTCTTGGCCACTATGGCTACTGCACACAGGTAATCTGCATATTTTTTAAAAACTTTTCGCATAGCCAAAATACGTTTTCGTTCCTTGGGATGGGTCAATATGTTGAATATAATTTTTAGGGTCCTGAAAAATCCTTCATCGTCTATCATCCGTTTTGGATGTAACAATTTAAAATCATTGGTGATGACCTTTTCAGTTTTAAAATTGGATTTCTCCAATAGACCGGACCACTCTTTTACCGTAAGAGGTCGGGCGTTTACTTTAATGGCCTTTGCCAGTGCTTTCTGTATTTCATTTTTTACATCCTCCGAAATGGTATCGGGCCGCAGACCCAATTCATGGATACCATAAAGCCCATCTTTTTTTAGGATGTTGTGGGCCTCATCAATAATCTCTGATTTCCGATGGTCGGCTTGCATGGTCAGCATGGCCTCCCCATAAACTTTGCTCACCGAATTCTCAGCTACATTGGAATCTGCGGCATTACCTACAATAATTTTATGGTTGGACCCTTTTATCTTTTTTCGTAGAATTCCGGCGGCGGCTTCGTTCAGTTCAATAGCAGTATAGCTTTTGGGATTGTTCCTTAGGGCAATGGACGCCGTGAACCCCAATCCAGGAGCAAATTCTACAATGTCATCGGCCGAAGTTATTCGCATATTGTCCACCAGTTTTAAGGTCAGTTCCTTACCACCTGGACGTAATACCTTTTTACCCATTTTGGCCAAAATCCAATGACCTTGTTGCGTATTTATCGTTTTGTTAGACATAGTATCCTTGTTTTTAAAGTTATCCGCTTATTTTTTGATCATGATCAAAAGCATTTTAAAAGCTGTAGTAGCCTCAAGGGCATGGGGTACATTGGCCGGCATAATAATAAGTTCGCCTTCCTTTAGCAAATGGGCTTTACCGGCGATGGTAATGGTACTTTTACCCTCAATAATGAGGGCAGTAGCATCAAAAGGAGCCGTATGTTCACTAAGACTTTCCCCTTTATCAAAAGAAAAAAGCGTAGTGTTTCCGTTTTTTCCTTTGGTCAGTATTTTGCTTACCGTGGCTCCATCGGCATAACTTATCATGCTCTTTAAAGCATACACCTTTGAGGTTTCAACAGCACTCCTATTCATGGTACTAGGGATTAAGTTTTACCGCACCAAAAAATACATTTTGATGGTTTGCTATGAAACGATTTAGGATACGTACATCTTCAGTTGTATACTTTTTTCGGGCTCGTTTTACCAAACCTTCATGAAAAAGACTGGCCTTAATTTTTACGGAAGCCAATTTCCTTAACAGTCTTTCATAATCATCATAGCGTTCTTCTTTGGAGGCCTTCATTAACTGAAGTTCCAAATCCCTCACTTTTTTTTTGAATTCTGGAACCTTGCTGTACGCCTCTTTTATAAAGGCTTTGCTAGCAATCAAAGTTGCTTCTGAAACCCCGAGTTCCTCGCCATATTGATTGGCAACACCAATTAGACAAGGCGGCATACTGGCCGCAAAGATTGCCGGTGGTTGATGGGGTGGGTTGTTCTCAAAAATTGGGTGCATTTCATCTTGACCGAAAACAGGAATTACGACAAGACATCCCAGTAGAAGTGTTAAAATTGTTTTCATTTTTATGGATTTATGGTAGGCCCATGTCACCATTGTGATATGGGCCTACGATTAGTATTATAATTTATAATTGATTCCCACTGAAAAGTTGATACCTACCCCAGGAATAAAGGTGGTGACATTACTTTGGTCCAAAACCGGCGGTGGAGGGTCGGTCACTACATCGCGAATCAAATAACTGGACGCATATTTTTCATCGGTGATGTTATTGCCATGCACAAAGACACTCCATTTTGGCCTGTGGTATCCAATACGAAAACCGAATAATTGATAGGATTGTTGAAATACGGTGTTCTGGTGGTCGGTTGGAGTATCCTCGGGCAACCACTCCGTATTCAATTCCAAAAACAGGTCATTTACCGGACGATAACCAATAGCGGCATTAATGTAATGCCTTGGAATACCAGCAATTTGGTTGCCATCGTAAATACCTTCGTTAAAGTAGAAATTACTGTAGTTATAGACTGTATTAAAGAATAACCGATCATCGGGTAAGATGAAATCTTCCAAAATATTGGCATATACTCCTAGTTCAATGCCTTGGTGGATAGTTCGATCGGGGGAGTTTCGGGTGACCCCTGCAATGCCAAACAAATCCGTTGTGGTCAAAATTTCATTCTTTACCCAAGCATTATAAAAACTTAGATCCCAACGTACCGTACCAAGTGTTCCTCTGGAGCCAAACTCCAAGGTAGTAGCTGTCTGTTCATCCAAATCCACCGAAGTAAATATTTCAGGACTTTTGTTGGGATTTCCTCCAGCAATATTGATAAGTTCATCAAAGGTGGGGGGTTCATAACTGCGGCTTACATTGAAAAACAATTGTTTTTGTTCGTCCAAATCATAGATAAGACCAACTTTCGGATTAAATCCAAAATAGTCCAAATCCAAAGATGAGTCTGCAGATAGAAAAGTGCCACTGGATTGATTGGCGAAATTAAAGAAGGGCCGTATTTCAGGTGTAGCGAATACATCCTTGTTGTTTCGGGTATTGCTGCTCAGTTGCAGACTTAGGACACCTGAAAGTTTGGGGGTTAATTTATAGATATCCTCGGCATAAAAAACAAAGTTCGTCGCCGTCAGTTCATTCTCCGCATAGGTTGCCCCCGCTTCTCCCATACGAATTACCGAATAGGAACGATCGATTTTTCCCGTACTTGCATTGATGCCCAAACTCAGGTTGTTCTTTTCCGTTATCGAAGTGAATGAGGCATTCAGGCCCAAATCATTACTGATGGAATTGCGGACCCCCACAGTAATTGGAAAATCAAAGGTATCATCACCATACTGATAGTATAGCCCAAGGTTCAATGAACTGTTTTCATTGATCTTGAAAATGGATGAATTTACCAATCTAATGATATCGGATTCACGTCCGGGCATATCCCTCACCACATTGGGCCCAGTGCTTATGGGGGGATTGACACCAGGATTTATCTGTGTAGGATCTTCATCGAGCTGTGCCTGCGTCAATGGTCCTGGAATATCAAAATCCAAATCGGTATAGGTGATCAACAACCGGTTTTCAAACCGGTCACTGAACCTACGACCCACGTTGACCATGGCATTAAGTCTGGAACTGGTATTGAAGTCACGGAACCCTTCTGTATTATTGTAGGAAAGGGAAGCATAGATATCGTTTTTACCAAACACTCCACCTGTGGCAAAACTGGTCCCAAAATAATCGAAACTGCCCCCTTCCACACGAAGCTCCAAAGGGGACACCTGATAGCCATTGCGCGATACCAGATTAATGGCACCTCCAAGGGTCGTTGCACCGTATTTTAAGCCATTGGCTCCCCGGAACACTTCAATATAGTTGGCAGCACGCGGTTCGAGGATACCAATAATATACGAACCATCTGCAAAATTGGTGGTGACCCCATCTTGCAAAAGGTTGATTCCCCTACGCTGTGGGTTGCTTTGGATTCCAGAACCTCGGATATTGAGACGCGGCTGGTCATTGGATCCAAAGAATTCTTGAATCATGACACCCGGTTGCATTTCCAAGGCATCTTTTAACGATAGGGATCGCTGGAGTTCCAATTTCTCCATGGGCACCAAATTGGTACCACCAGGAACGGATTCCAATTGTACTTTGGCCGTACTTACGGAATTCTCCACTAAGCTTTTATTGGCCCTTAAGACCACCTCCTGAAGTGCGTAGGTCTTGGCGTCCAATGCAATGGAAATGTTCTTGATTCCTTTGGAAAGGTCTATTTCGACTTCTTGGGGTTCAAATCCCAGATACGAGATTTTCAAAGCAAAGGTATCGGGAAGTCCATTTAACATAAAGTTTCCCTTAACATCCGTAGTGGTGCCGTTATCGGTACCCCTGACCAAAATTGCTACATTTTGTAATGGATTGCCCTTACTGTCACTGATTTGACCAGTAAGTAGATCTTTTTGAGCATAGACCGTCTGTAGGGCAAAAATGCCCATTAGTAATAAAAGTAATTTTTTCATTTGTTTATGTTATTTGTGAGGTAGGGAATAGGTAGCTTCCCCACCAATGGTTGATCCTTATTTTTTGGGTATATCCTGTTTTGTCATAGGCTTCAAGTTGATGGATTGCATATGGTATAGTTTGGATTCAAAAATGTGGGCGATTGACCTTGCCCGTCGTTTGGTATGTTCTGCCACTTCTCCCAAGAACAGTTCATCCATATTTTCTTCGAAAAGTGAAACCCACCTATCAAAATGTGATTTTGAAATGGGCAACGGAATATGGGCTGCAAAAGGATGCCCCTTGTAACTACGGTTCCCAAAGATCAAGGTGTTCCAAAAACGGTACATTTTTGGTAGGTGTTCTTGCCAATCCACTTTTGAAAAATCATTGAAAATGGGTGCCAAAAGGGCGTCTTGGTTGACTTTTGCATAAAAGCGGTCGACCATGGCAACGACGTCTTCTTTGGTTGCAATATCCCTAATCCCTTTCATGGTCAAAGCATTCATATTATTTTCCAATACTATTATTGCTTTTCGTAGGTGTTCCAACCATGGTTTTCCTGGGTATCCGCAGGCGGAACGGCCAAGGTCATCCCCTCAGATATGTTTTCTATAGGCTGCTTATAGAGTGTAATGGATTGGTCCGTGGCATCTTTGACGAATATGAGATAATGGGTTCCTTGTGGGGTATGCCCTATATAACGCTGGTCTTGAAGCATAAAGGTATCACGCAATAGTACATAGTTGGCTTGACCTACGGAACCACTAAGGGTATAGCGAATACTGTCTTGATAGACCTTGTAGCTAACGTTATGCCAGTTGCCTGGCCCAGCCTCAAACTGCCGGTTCCAGGTTCCTTCAAAAGAAATGGGGTCCAGGCCCATAATTGGTTCTGAATCTTCTTCATTTGAACAGGAGACCGTCAGAAAGGTACCTATAAGTATCAAAGCTGGGATGGGAAGTACATTTTTCATGGTAGTATATTATTTAGATTGATTCTAAACAAAGGTATTCCCTACTACAGAAAATTTTTTATGATTGAAATCATATCGTATAAAAGTGATGGTCGCACCTTCAAAATATCCGGTTTTAGTTATTCTGAATAGTTATGGCCTATCTTCCTAAATAGTAACTTGCATCAGATGCGGATTTCCATAAAAAAACATTTGTTATGGGCCTTGTTCTACTTTCTATTGGCCACTAGTTTGGGGCTACTATTGCGGTTTTATTTGATCCATCCTGTTCCATTTCCCTACAAGTATTTAGTGCATGCCCATTCGCATATTGCCCTTTTGGGATGGGTTTATTTGGCACTGACCAGCATCATTTATGGATTGTACTTCAATACCGTTGCCAATGGTAAAAAGTACCGCTATCTCTTTTGGTTTACGCAGCTCACCCTTATAGGAATGCTAGTTACCTTTCCCTTTCAGGGCTATGGCCTGTTTTCTATCATCTTTTCCACCTTGTTCTTATTGGCTTCGTATTGGTTTTTTTGGTTGTTCGCTACATTGAGTGGATCTGAATTAAAAGGTACACCTGCCTTTATTTGCATTCGAATGGGTTTGTGGTATATGGTCCTTTCCAGTTTGGGACCTTGGGCCCTTGGTGCCATAATGAATACTTTGGGGCCTTCTTCCCCATGGTACCGTATGGCCATTTACTTTTACCTCCATTTTCAATACAATGGCTGGATGATGATGGCCTTGTTGGGTATTTTCCTATTGGTTTTAGATCAAAATGGCCATGTTATCCAAAAACGGGTTTTTACCAAAATATTTTGGTGCCTGAATATGGGGATAGTATTAAGCTTTTTTCTTTCCAGCTTATGGACCAAGCCTCCTTGGCCATTTTATGTTTTGGGGATTTTCGGAGCCGTATTGCAACTAGTTGCCTTTTTCCTATTGCTGAAATGGTTGCTGCCGGCATACCGCGGAAAAGGCACTACCAAAGAAGTCACAGGGATGGGATTGACGCTTTTCTCTCTTATTGCACTCAAATTAGTCTTACAACTGGCCAGTGGATTTCCTTTTGTTGCTGAACTTGCTTCCACTATTCTGGATTTTACCATTGGCTACCTCCATTTGGTATTCTTGGGTATAATTACCCCGGCCATTTTAATGCTTGCAAAAAAACTGGAATGGCTTACGATTTCCAAATGGGCAATCCGTATCTATCTACTGGGGTTCTTTGGTTCCGAATTACTTATTTTTTATCGGGGTTTTGCCGCTTGGTTGGGCGGCGAACCTATTCCCCGCCATACGTCCTTACTGGCTGGGGTCAGTGGGTTAATTCTGGTGGGGCTATGGGGTATTCTTTTTAAGAATATGGGATTAAGGGGAAGGGGGGTGGACAATGGCTAGAACCTATTTTTAACTCAAAATGCGATATCAGCATCTTTTGGGCATCCTGAAATTGTGGTTCCGTTGGTTATGGGGGTCTTTCGCTTGAATCCCTAAGACTACGTTCCTTGCAATACCGCTTGGTACTCTTGCTGTACTTGGGACAACCATTGTTCCACCCTTTCCGGGGTCTTTTGCGGTTCATTGTCCTCATCCAGTGCTAGGCCAAAAAAGGTATCATCATCTTTTAATCCCTTCGACTCACTAAAATCATAGTCGCCAGCTGGCCAATTGCCAATGATGGTTCCCCCATTTTCTAAAATCACCTCGGCCAGCATGCCAATACCGTCCACAAAGTAGTCGTCATAGCCCAATTGGTCTCCCAAACCATAAAGGGCAATAATTTTATCCGTGAAATCAATGGTTTTAAAGGTGTCAAAATAGTCCTCCCAATCACTTTGTAGGTCGCCATCGTACCAGGTGGACAGTCCCAGCATCAGTAAATCGAAACGTCTAAAATCCTCGACTTCGGCATTGCACACCTCAATCACCTCAATGTTCTCCGCTTCGATTTTACTGGCCATGTCATTGGTAATCTCTTCGGTTACCCCAGTATCCGAGCCATAGATAAAGCCTATTTTCCCATTCATAGCATAACAATATGTGGCAAAAATAAAACCTTCCGGCAATCCAGACAATTAATTAATCGCTTTAACCACAGGTTTTTTAGCTTCTTTGGACGATCCATCAAAACCGTGGACACCCCCCACCGTGGTATATTTCAATACAAACTTCTTGTTGGGATGTACCAAATTATAGGCGTACTGGCACATTACCGCAGCTTCATGGAAACCAGAGAGGATCAACTTTAATTTCCCTTCATAGGTATTGACATCACCAATGGCAAAAACCCCAGGAATATTGGTCTGGTAATCTTTGGCATTGTTCACTTTAATCGCATTTTTTTCGATTTCCAAGCCCCAATCCGCTAGTGGGCCCAATTTGGGAGAAAGGCCAAACAACGGGATAAAATAATCCGTTTTTACCTCGATCGATTTACCATCTCCCCCATTTTGTTTTATGGTCACGGTATCCAAGCGACCATTACCGCTAATGGAGACCACCTCAGATGGGGTATGGAGTTTGATTTTACCTGCTTTAGCAAGTTCCCCGGCCTTTTCCACAGAATCCAGCGCGCCCCTAAACTCATTCCTACGATGCACCAAATACACCTCTTCGGCAACATCGGACAAGAAGATCGACCAATCCAAAGCAGAATCCCCACCACCGGCAATCACCACTTTTTTGTCACGAAAAACCTCTGGGTCCTTTATCATGTAGGAAACCCCCTTGTCCTCAAAATCGGCAATATTATGCAGCTGCGGCTTTCGGGGCTCAAAGCATCCCAAACCTCCAGCGATAACAACTACCGGAGCATTGTGTTTGGTGCCCTTGTCCGTGGTGACCACAAAGGAGCCGTCATCTAATTTTTCCAGGGTTTCGGCCCGTTCGCCAAGGGTAAAACCTGGCTCAAAAGGTCTTATTTGTTCCATTAACTTGTCAACCAAATCACCCGCTAGTATCTCCGGATAGGCAGGGATGTCATAAATTGGTTTTTTGGGATAAATTTCGGCACACTGCCCACCTGGCATGGGAAGGGAGTCAATCAAATGGCATCTCAATTTTAACAATCCAGCCTCAAATACGGTAAAAAGTCCCGTAGGCCCTGCACCGATAATCAACATATCCGTTTTAATCATACTCTTTAATTCTACATTATTCCGTTCTCGCGGTCCTAACAATGACTACAAAAGAACTTTAATTTAAACGAAC
>JBCDBE010000060.1:0-22065 GCA_039184365.1 Bacteroidota bacterium
CGATTTTTAAAGATAAAGTCAATTGTCTTAATAGGTACTTACGTATTTCTAAACTTTTGAAACAATAGTATGTCATTAATTTCTAAGGAGAGTGATTCTTTACCGCTTGTCATAAGCTTTGAGGTTTTGAAGATGATGCTTCTAAAAGTCTCTGGGCAATTCCATCAAATCAGCGGGGAAATTCATTTTGATAAGAACAGACTGAATGCATCTTTTTTTGATATAAAAGTGGATGTTTCATCCATAGACTCTAAAAACAGGAAGCGTGATGAGCACCTCAAGGGAGAGGATTTTTTTGATATTGAAAGCCACCGGTTCATCGAGTTCAAATCAAATAAAATGGTAAAATCCTTGGAAGGGTTTTATGCGGTAGGCGAACTTAAAATAAAGGATGTCATCAAAACAATTGACATAAACTTTTTTGAATCCAATGATACGGCCCTTAGCGGGTCACTCCAGCTAAACAGAAAAGATTACAAGTTGGGTGATAAGATTCCCAATTTCATTGTTGGAAACAAGATTGCAATTGAATTTTCCTTGCGGCAATAGCTGTGTGTAATTTATCCTTACGGGGAACATGCAAATGAATGGAAGTATCGACGGCTTCAACCGCGGCAAACCCTGATTTGTTATGTTAATCAGGTTGCTTAAGGTTTCAGTTTTCCTTGTCACTACTTGGAAAATAAAGACGCAATAATTTTTGGGAATGTCCCGAAACCAAAAATTGGAAAAGTAAAAGTTAGATATGGAGAAATCAGTTAAAAACATCTTTAATACCGAGAAGAAATCCATGGGTGGTGTAGGCATAGACCAAGCACTTCCAATAAGGGATTTAGATGCGGTGAATCCTTTTTTATTGATCCACCACATTAATGTAAACGTACCTCCTAGCACAAATTATAGAACAGCGGGGGTTGGACCCCATCCGCATCGAGGATTCTCGCCAGTAACATTTATTTACAAGGGGGCAATCCATCACAGGGACTCTATGGGCAATAGTTCAGTAGTGTCCGATGGTGGTACACAATGGATCCATTCCGGGGATGGTATTATTCATAGTGAACGCCCAAGCAAGGAATTTGCAAAAAGGGGCGGGAAACAGGAAATTATACAATTTTGGGTCAACACCCCCGCAGAATTTAAGAGGGAGATTCCGTATTATTTTCCCTTGTCCAACATTTTGACCCCAAAAGTTGAGTTGGACAAGATTACCATTTCCGTAATTACGGGAAACTATATGGGTGTACAAGGGCCCATTAAGACATTTTCACCTCAAACTATATTAAGGGTATCTATTTTAAAAAAAGCCGGTTTTGTTCTAAATATTCCCGAAAATTACAACTGTCTGGTTTATCTTTTGGATGGTGGTCTAACTATCAATAATGAAGCCGTTCTATCCCAAAAGCTGGTAGTTTTCGAGAATGATGGGTCACTCATAAATATTGAAGCTGTAAAATCCACAAGGTTTGTTCTTTTATCAGGAATACCGATACATGAACCTACCGTGGCATATGGACCCTATGTCATGAATTCAGAGAGCGAAATTGAACAGGCAATAACGGATTATAAAAGTGGAAAAATGGGGAGTCTCAATGAAACCTTTGACGAAAGGGTGTGGCATTTTTGATGATGGCTTCTCTACTAATCATAACGTATGATGATTGAAAAGTTAAAAAAAAGGATACAAAGGGTTACTGAGGTCAATGAAGAGCTTTGGAATGAAATTAAAGGGAATTCAACGGTCCTTGAATTAAAAAAGAATGATATATTGATTCCTTTCGGGGATAACAACAAAGATGTTTACATCATTCTTTCCGGATGTCTTGAATCCTCGTTGAGGACGACGGATGGAAAATTCCATTCGGTTTGGTTTTATTTTGAAAACTTCTTTGATATCGCCGTTGCTATGGATTCTTACTTTATGAATGAACCTACAAAGTATCAATTTAAGGCCCTGGAAAAGACGATTTTAGTGGTTCAAAGAAAGGAAGTGGTCGATTCTTGGTTAGACAACTACTTGAATTTCAATAGGTTTTATCGAAAGGATATTACCAAACATCTTACAATTATCTATGAAATCAATGCCTATCGGTTGACCAATTCCCCGATGGATTTTTTTTCTTATTTGAACAATCGGCACAATGCCCTATTCAGTAGGGTCCCTGCAAATAAAATGGCAAACTTTATTGGAATATCCCCGGAATGGTTTAGCAAATTACAAAAGAAGAAAGGCCGAAGCTAAGGCTAAAGTCCACAGGACGCAAAGAAGCGCCTGTTCCCTTAAAGGGGGGTATGCTGTTTTAACCCTATTTTAAGATTTCCCAATATCTTGAATTAATTCAAGGAAACTCTCCATGCTGGCGTTTAGCTTTAGACATCTTTAAATTTTTAGGTGTATAATTTTAAACTAACGACTGGCCAATGAATTTTAGAGTTGCATTCCTATTTGTTTTTTTGGGTACACTATCCCTGTTTGCCCAGGAAAAAAGGACGTACAAGATTGGCGTGCTCATTGATTACCAAACCAATGAGGTCTTAAACTCCCTTGATATTCTTAAGTCTGAAATCTTCGCAGTAGTAGGCGAGGATGCCAACTTGGAATTCCCTTCGGAAAGCACCCTTTCACACAATTCCAGTTTGGAAAAAGCAAAAGCCAACTATCAGAAACTGCTGGATAATGACACCGATATCATTTTGGCATTTGGCCCTATTAATAGTAAGATTCTGGGAGAGGTTAATACCTTCCAAAAGCCCACAATATTATTTGGTGCAATAAATAAAGATGTATCACAAGTCGATATTAATACTAAAAAATCGGGCATCGACAACTTTACATTTTTAGTTTCCTCAGCTTCATATAACGAGGATTTAAAAATATTTAAGGAGCTCTCCAGTTTCAAAAACCTTGGGATCCTTGTTGATAAGGGAATGGAATCGATATTGCCCCTGAATGAAACTTTTGACAGGCAGTTGCAGCGCTTAGATGCTTCGTACAAGATAATTCCCTTCGAAACTATAAACGATATCGCTCCCAATCTGGAGGGTATTGATGCGGTGTACATGATTGGCGGTTTTTTTCTTACGGACGAGGATACTAAAAACCTAGCCGACCTATTCATTAAAAACAACATACCCTCATTTACGGTAAACGGAGTGAATAGTGTAAGAAACGGTTTCTTGGCCAGTAATCAATCGGAAGAAAACCTCAATAATTTTTTTCGCCGAATTGCGATGACCGTGGCTTTACATATTGAAGGAAATCCCCTATCAGAGCTCCCGGTTTTTATTGATAGTTCTTCGCGCTTGACCATAAATTACAATACTGCGCAACTGGTGGGAGTACCTATTAAGTATAGCCTGATCAGCAAGACCGATTTTGTTGGGGATTTCAACAATGTACTCTCACAAAAAAATTACAATTTGCTAACGGTTGTCAACGAGGCCATCACCAAAAATTTGTCATTGCAGTCGGATCAAAAGGACGTGGATCTATCCGTTCAGGACGTAAAGACCGCAAAAAGTGATTATTTACCATCGCTGGAGGCAAGTGCAAGCGGGGTTTATACTGACCCAGATTTGGCAGAAGTCAGTTTGGGAAATAGTCCTGAATTCTCCACAACAGGAAACATAAGTTTAGATCAAACCCTTTTTTCTGAACAGATCAATGCAAGTATAAACATTCAAAAAAACTTGTTGAAAGCAGAACAGGAAAACTTCAATTCCGCGCTTTTGGATGTCATTTTTGATGCCGCCGATGCCTATTTCACCACCCTGATTCTAAAAGCAAGCTTACAAATTGAGGTCCGAAACGTTGATTTGACCAAGGCGAATCTGGAAATCGCTGAGTTAAACTTTGCTGCAGGACAGGAGGGCAAAACCGATGTACTGCGATTTCGAAGTGAATTGGCCCAAAATACGCAGGCCATGGTGGAAGCCATAAATCTATTGAGTCAAGGATTTATTGAATTAAACCAAGTACTGAACAATCCAATTGATTTTGAAATTGATGTAGAAGATGCGGTATTGAACCAGGGGATCCTTAAACAGTACAACTACGAAGAGCTGTTCAGTTTATTGGATGACCCTGTTTTAAGGGAACCCTTTACCGAATTTTTAATCAATGAGGCCATGCAAAATGCCCCTGAGCTAAAATCCTTGGGCTACAATCTTAAAGCGGTTGAAAGGGACATCAAATTGAATAGGTATGGAAGGCTCCTTCCCACCGTTGGCCTTCAAGCACAATACGATAGGACTTTTAGTCGATCTGGTGAGGGAAGTTCGGCACCCGAAGGGTTTGGCCTTGTAGATGGCAGCTACAATGCTGGCGTAAGCATCGGAATACCCCTGATTAATAGAAACCGGTCAAATATAAATCTGCAGACCTCAAGAATTCAGAAAGACCAGTTAATCATCAACGAATCGGAAATTGCACAGATCATCGAAGTCAATGTGCGGAAGGGTGTATTGAACTTGGTGAATCAAATATCCAACATTAAGCTATCGGAAATTTCAGAAGAGGCTGCGGAAGAAACCCTTTTGCTCACCCAGACTTCTTACTCCAATGGTGCTGTAAACATTGTTCAATTGCTCGATGCCCAAACCAATTTTTTCGATGCACAGCTCGCGAGAGCAAATGCCATTTACAACTATATGATCAGCTCTTTACAGTTGGAACGTTTTATCGGATATTATTTTTTGTTGAAAACCCAAGAGGAAAATACCGCCTTCCAAAAACGTTTCTTCGAGTTCTTGGATAACCAAAATTGAATTGTAATTAGAAATTGAAACTATGAAACGCAAAATAAGAGGTTTAGTCTTTCTCGTCTCATGTATAATCACATACTCTTGTGGAGAGGAAGAAAAGATAGCGGAAACGGTACTTCGCCCTATAGAATTCGCAGAAGTGGGGATTTTGGGCGGTGAAACAACGAGGACCTTCTCCGGTACGGCCAAAACGGAGAAAATAATCAACCTCAGTTTCAGGAATTCTGGCATTTTAACGGTCTTCAGTCTCAAACTGGGGCAAAATATAAAAAAGGGTGAATTGCTGGGAAAATTGGATAACGTTGAATCCCGTCTTTCCTATGAACAAGCGGTCACCTCATTAAATAGTACGGCCTCCCAAATGAATACGGCAAAATTGAATTTGGACCGGGTTCGCGTTCTTTATGAAAGAGGTAGTAGTTCCTTAAGTGAATTTGAATCGGCTAAAGATTCGTACAAAACGGCGAAAGAAAGTTATAATTCCGCAGAACGGGGGGTATCCATTCAAGAAGAACAGATACAATACGGCTATGTATATGCGCCAGAAGATGGTACCATATCCTCTATTTTGGTTGAAATTGATGAAAATATTGCAGCAGGGCAAACCATTGCGGTATTGAATTCAGGTACCGACATGGAAACCTCCCTGGGTATTCCGGAAAGCGTAATCAACAAAATTCAAGAAGGCATGATGGTGGATGTATTTTTTTCCGCGATGCCATCCAAAACATACAAAGGAGTGGTGACGGAAGTCTCCCCTGCGGTGGACACCGATACAGCAACCTATCCCATCTTGGTAAAAATCCTAAATCCAGGTGACGAAATAAGAAGTGGGATGGCCACCAACGTCACTTTTGATTTCAGCTCAAGCTTGAACGATAGTGTTTTAACTACTACACCTGTTGTTCCGGCAAGTGCGGTTGGAGAAGATACGGAAGGGCAATTTGTTTTTTTAATAGAACCGGACGGGAACGTAGGCAAAATAAGAAAACACCATATTACCGTTGGTGAACTGACCAATGAAGGCTTTCCAGTAACATCCGGTCTAGAGGTGGGTCAGAAAATTGCCACTGCCGGATTACATACCATTTTGGATGGCCAACAAGTGAAGATTTAAATAAAAAAAGTAGTCGTATTGAATAACGATTTAAAAACCAACTAAAATGAATTTAGCCAAATTTTCGATTGATAATGACAGGATTACGTGGATGATTCTCATTACTGTTATTTTACTGGGAATCTCGGCGTATTTTTCATTGCCCAGGGATAGTATGCCTCCTTTTGCGATTAGGAGCGCTACCGTAGTTACGGTTTTTCCTGGTGCCAGTCCCGAGCGGGTCGAGTTGTTGGTTACCGATAAAATTGAAAAAAAAGCACAGGAACTCCCCGAACTAAAAGAGGTTACAAGTACTTCCAGAACGGGACTTTCGGTAGTTACCGTAGAATTAAAGGATGAAGTTAAGGAAGAGGACATGCAAGATGTCTGGGATCGATTAAGGCGGAAATTGAATGTTATCGATGATCTGCCCGAAAATGTATATCCCAATCTGGATGACGACGGTATAGGAGATGTCTATGGAATAATTGTCGGCTTGACCTCAGATGGATTTTCCTATGCCGAGATGAAGAACTATGCGGATGAAATCAAGGATGAATACATCAAACTTAAGGATGCTGCCAAGGTAGAAATTGGTGGAATTCAGGACCAAAGGGTGTTTGTAGAATTTGATAATTCCCGGCTAAAGGAATATGATCTATCCGCTTCACGACTTCAACAGATTATATCAAGTACCAACATCCTTAGTACTGGAGGAAAAATCAATATTGGGGACGAACGTATAATTTTAGAACCTTCGGGAAATTTCGATAATATAGACGAGCTAAAGAATATGCTGGTGCCCGTGGGCAATGGGTCAGAATTGGTTCGGTTAATGGACATTACCAATATAAGAAGAGGGTACGTCGATCCACAGACCCAAATCGTAAAGGTGAATGGAAAGCAGGCACTCACACTGCATATCAATTTGAAGGACGATAGCAATATTTTGGATTTAGGGGCTGAGGTGGACCGGGTTACGGCAGAATGGATGAACAGACTGCCCATTGGAATAGAACTCACACGGGTCTCCTCTCTTGATGATTATATCGATTATAAAATATCCAACTTCGTAGGAAACCTAATACAGTCCATCTCCATAGTCCTTCTCGTAATGCTGGTTTTTCTTGGATTTAGAACGGGTATCATCATCGCTAGTTTAATCCCAATTGTGACCATAACCACTATTATGGTCATGGGGCAAATGACCATAGGCCTCAATCAGGTGACCCTGGCGGCATTGATCATGGCATTGGGGATGATGGTGGACAACGGGATAGTTGTAGCAGAGACCATTATGGTAAAATTGGAACAGGGGCTTCCCAAAAAAAGGTCAGCGGTTGAGGCCTTCACCGAATTATGGAAACCTCTTTTGATTTCTACCTTGACTACTTCGGCTGCTTTTCTTGCCTTTTACCTATCCCCAAATGTGATGGGTGATATTGTGGGTCCCATTTTCGTTGTAATTACCATTGCGCTTGGTTCTTCCTGTCTTATTTCCCTTACCATAATCATTATGTTCTGCTACATTTTTTTGAAGGAAAAAAAGGAGGGCGAAGAAACCAAACCTTCTTTTATAGATAGATTGATAGGAATCTTAAAGGAGTATTACAAGAAACTCATTGTCTGGGCCTTGGCCTATAAGTATATGGTTTCCCTAGTTCTTCTGATGGCTTTGTTTGTAGCATTTTACGGCTTTACCACCATTCCATTTTTATTTTTCCCAGATAGTGACCGTAATCTTATCACCTTGGATGTTAACCTTACGGAAGGAAGTAAGATCGAGGCAACAGAGGAAGTCATCATTGGTCTTGAGGAGTTTATCATGGACTCGCTTTTACTGGCTGAAAATGTAGAGAACCCGGAAGAGGTAATGGGTGTGCTCAGTTGGTCATCATACACGGGGGAAGGTCCGGAATCCTATGACCTGGGTTATGATCCTGATGAGGCCAATTCAAACTATGCGCATATGCTGATAAAAACCTCAGCCCATCAATTCAACAATCCCGTAATAAATAAAATAGATCGATATGCGTTCAAAAATTTCCCCAATGCGGACATCAAAGTATATGCTCTGGCAGCCGGGGAGTCCGGCCCTCCAATAGAAGTAAAAGTGTCTGGTAAAGATCCGGATGAGCTTTCAAAGATTGCCAATAGGGTGAAACTAAAGTTGGCCGATATTCCTGGCACTAAGAATGTTAAAGACGATTGGGGACCCAAGAGTAAAAAATTTATTGTCGAAATTGACCAAAGTAGAGCACAAAAGGCTGGGGTTACCAGTCTAGATATTGCGAACTCCCTCGAAACCGTATTGGATGGATTCAATACGGGAAGCTTTCGTGAAGAGGATGAGTCCATTCCCATTGTTATGCGGAACAATGCGGATCAGCAACAGACCTTTACTTCCCTTGAAACGCTGAACGTGTACTCCCAAAGTACGGGTCAAAACATTCCTTTGTTGCAGGTAGCTTCGATTGGTACCACTTGGCAATACTCCAAAATGCAACGATTGGATCGTATTCGTTCGGTGAACATAGAATGCGAACTAAAGGATGGCGCTAACGCGGCGGAAATAACAACGGTCCTTGAAGCCTTTATGTTGGAAGAATCCAAAGATTGGCCGGACAGATACGTTTATGAGTTTGGAGGAGATGCCTCTAGGACGGAAGAGGGTATGGGTTCGGTCATTGGATACCTACCCGTATCGGCTTTCATCATTGTGCTTCTTCTGATTATTCAGTTCAATTCGGTACGAAAAATGACCATGGTCGTATTGACCATTCCACTGGCAATAATAGGGGTGGTCATAGGACTGCTCATATTTAATGAGGAGTTCGGGTTTATGCCGTTTATGGGAGTCATTTCATTGGCAGGTATCATAATAAACAATGCCATTGTTCTTGTAGATCGCATGGAGATTGAACAAAACGATTACGGGCGAACGGAAAAAGACGCTGTAGTTACCGCATGTATACAACGTTTTCGCCCTATCCTATTGGCCACATTTACTACGGTATTTGGAATGATACCCCTATACTTAAGTGGTGGTGCTATGTGGGAAGGAATGGCTGTGGTTATTATGGTCGGCCTACTTTTTGGCACTATAGTAACCTTAGTGTTCATTCCTTCATTTTACAGTATTGTCTACCGGATAGACTATAAGGATTACGTATTGGACGAGCGCCTTTTTGACTCGTAGTTCGGTCAAACAAATGTGGTCGGTCCGAAGTATTTTATGGATGGAAATCTGTTTAGCAAAGCCTATTTAATAACTAAACGCCCTTAACGATGGAAAAAGTTGAAAATGAAAAAATAAAAGAAGATAAATTCGGTGAGTTGTATTGGACCAAGAAAGAACCACGGAAATCCCTAGCTACTTTTCAAAGAAACCAAAACAAATTTTTGGTCAATTCCTTGAACCAAATGGATAGAAAAGCGGCAATGATGATACGCACCAATACCACACTGATCTCAGGAGTGGTGGTTTTTTTTGAGTACATATCGGATATAAAAAATGGAGGCCTTATAGGGGGGGTATTGGTGGTATGCTCTTTTATTTCCCTGATTCTGGCGCTCATTGCGGCCAAACCTCCAATTTCAAAGATCATTATTGACCACAAGAACAAAGTGCTATCCAAGTACCCCAAACCGATACATAATCTTTTTGTCGTGGGTATGATGGGGCATTTGAGCCTACAGGATTATGAAAAGGCGTATAATGAACTTGTTCAAAATCAAGAATTGCAAATTGGCAATCAAGTACGGGCAAATTATGCCATGGAGACCAACATTACACGAGGTTTTAGATTATTGGAGTTTTCCTACAATGCATTTATAACGGGTTTTATCTTCACCGTACTCGTATTTATTTTTTCTAACTACAAAAAAATATTCTGATGACTAAAAGAGAACCAACAAAGTTTCTTATAGGCCTTGTCATTTCAATGCTCATTGTCCATGGCTGTGCTACGTATGACATGCAGGTAAGTGAAGACCTAACTCCCTCCCGGGGGAGTTCGGAAGAAATTTCCCATAGCTTCTACGTTTGGGGAAACATGGCTACCCCAGATCAAATGCAACAATCAAAACTATTGAATGCGTTGGATAACGCCTTGGCCAGTGATTCAGAAAAAAGCACACATATTTTTTTGGGGAATACTGTTCAGTCATCAGACGACTTAAAGACGGATTATGGACGTAAAATGATGGGACTTCTTAAGCAATTTCAAGGTAAGACCATTTTTGTTCCGGGAAAATTTGAATGGAGTGGTGATATTGATGACCTAGAGAAAATTGAGGACGCCATAGATGATGAACTCGGCAAGAATTCTTTTCTACCTGAAAATGGCTGTCCTGTGGAAGACGTAGAAATCACAGATGATATTACGCTTATTGCCATTGATAGCCAATGGTATCTGTCAGATTGGGATAACTATCCAAAAATTAATGTCGACTGTAACATTAGAGATCGGGAGTCTTTTTTTCTTGAGATTGAGGATGTGGTCAAGGACAATGTGGGTAAAACCATCCTTTTTGCCATTCACCATCCCATGTTTAGCAATGGTCCTTACGGAGGGTATTATTCATTTGGAAATAGCATGACGCCCTTACCAATTTTGGGAACATTCAAGAACGTTCTCAAAAGAACAGGGGGGTTTAGTACCAATAGCTTGCAAAATAGTACGTACAGGGTATTTAAGAATAGGTTGACCACTTTGGCACAATACAATAAAAAGGTAATATTCCTATCAGGGCATGAAAAAAACATGCAGTATTTAACAGGGAACAACGTTCATCAAATCATCACAAGCGCAGGGTCTAAAACCACGGCGGTAAAGACCATTGAGGAAGGAAAATTTGGGCTGGGAAAACCGGGGTATGCCCGCCTTGATGTATTGGTTGATGGATCCTCCCAAGTTAAATTTTATGAACTCGAAGGCAATTCCAAAGTTTTTGAGTCCCAGATTCTACCTGCCGATAGAACGGAAGCAGTGAAAGACTACGTATCAAGTTTTCCGGATACCATCGCCGCTTCGGTGTATGACAGTGCACAGGTAGAAAAAAGTGGTTTTCATGAGTTTATTTGGGGCGAAAGGTATCGCAAATACTATGGCACAAAGGTAAAGGCCCCCACAGTGGATTTGGATACGTTGTTCGGTGGATTGAAGGTGGTAAAAAAGGGTGGGGGACACCAATCCAAGTCATTGAGATTACAGGCCGGTGATGGAAGACAGTATGTAATGCGGGCATTGGAAAAGAGTGCTGATGCCTATCTGCAATTCATAAGAAAGGAAGAATTTATCATGGGAAAAACCAAAGGAACCGCTCCCAATACGGTATTAAAGGATTTTTATACCGGAGACCATCCTTATGCCCCTTTTACCATAGGTACCCTGGCCGATGCGGTAAACATCTATCACACCAATCCCGTCTTATATTACATTCCCAAACAAAAAGTTTTGGGAATCTACAATGAGGAGTTCGGTGACAAACTCTTTATGATTGAAGAACATGCAAGCAAGGGGCATGGTAACTTAAAGAGTTTTGGTTATTCAAATAATCTCATAAGTACCGATGACCTATTTGAAAAAATAAGCTCGGATGAGAAATATTCCGTGGATACAAAGGCTTACATTAGAGCAAGGCTCTTTGATATGCTCATAGGGGATTGGGATAGGCACAATGATCAATGGAGATGGGCAGAATTTAAGGATAAGGACGCGGGAACAATTGTATATAAGCCGGTTCCCAGAGATCGGGATCAGGCGTACTCCATTATGGGAGATGGTTTTTTTATGGGCTTTGCCACAAGGGCGATACCTTCATTGCGACTCATGGAAGGTTTTGATGAGGAAATCAGGAGTGTAAAAGGTTTTAATTCCTCGCCCAAAACATTTGCATTGGATATGTACATTTTACCGGAAACAATCCAAGAAGAATGGATTTCGGAGGCAAAATATATTCAAGAGAATATCAATGAAGAAATTATTGACGCTGCGTTTCAATATTTTCCTGAGGAAGTGCGTGACGAGACCTTAACGGATATCAAGAAAAAACTTTTGGCGAGAAAGCAAAACCTCCTGCAAACCGCCGAAACGTATTTCGAGATATTGAATAAACGGATAATTATCATTGGAACCGACAAGGACGATCATTTTGTAGCTGAGGATATAGGTGAGGGAATTACAGAGGTGACGGGTTACAGAATAAAAAATGGAAAAAAGGCCGATGTTTTTTACAAAAAGAAGATAGATAAGAAGTACACCAAGGAAATTTGGATATATGGTTTGGAGGACAAGGATATATTTGAGGTCGTGGGTGGAAGTCGTATCGGTCCTAAACTTCGCTTGATCGGGGGCCAGAATAATGATACCTATAAAGTAGACCGAAGAAGAAAAACAAAAATCTATGATTATAAGTCCCTGAATAACACTTTTGAAGGGAATGGTGGAACCAAAAAACTCTCTGATGATTATAGTATAAACACCTATGATGTCTTCAAGGCAAAATCCAGTAATAATATGTTTTTGCCAACCATTGGTTCCAATCCGGATGATGGTTTTAGGGTTGGTGTTAGCAATGTATACACTCAGAATGGATTTATTCAAGAACCTTTTACCAGTCAGCATAAGTTCAATGCCTCTTTTTATTTTGCCACTAGTGGTTATGATTTGGAATATAGTGGAGAATTTACCCGGGCATTGGGTAAGGCATCGTTGGTTGTAGATGCCAAATACACCGGGCCGAATTTTACAAAAAACTTCTTTGGTTTTGGGAATGAGACAGAAAATTTTGATGATGACCTGGATTTCGATTTTAATAGGGTTAAAATGGAGACTTTGGCAATCGCTACCTCTTTATTATGGACGGGCAAGCACGGTTCGGAATTTAGGATAGGGGCCTCTTTTGAAGAAATTGATGTTGAAGAAACTGACGGAAGGTTTATAGAGGATTTTTATGCCCAAAATACCGATCTGGATACAAATAACTCCTTCTGGGGGGTTGATGCCAAATATTCATTTGAGAATAGTGCAGGCGGATCTTTTCCAGTACTTGGTTTGGCCACATCGCTACACCTGGGTTACCGCGGAAATACCGAAGACAGTGACAGGGGGTTCGGCTATGTAATTCCTTCGCTATCCGTAAACTACAAATTAGTGCCTTCCGGGAACATTGTATTGGGCTCAAAACTTAAAGCCCACCTGAATCTTGGTAACGATTTTGAATTCTTTCAAGGTGCTTCCATTGGGGCAGATGATGGGCTTAGAGGGTACAGGTTCCAGCGATTTACGGGCAAGCGTTCGTATTATCAAAGCACAGATTTACGAGTAAACCTTAAAAGGGTTCGAACAAGTCTAATTCCGCTTTCATTAGGAGTGTTTGGAGGATTTGATTACGGACGTGTATGGGTTTCCAATGACGATTCCAATGTTTGGAACACTTCCATTGGAGGTGGGTTCTTTGTCAATGGATTGGACTTTGTAACGGCTAGCGCATCCATATTTAATAGTGATGATGGCAATCGATTTGTTTTTGGGTTGGGAATTGGCTTTTAATGTTGAAGGGGTTTTTTAAAAGAATTTTCCCCAATAAATAAGTTAAATAACATTTTTTCCCATGCTCTCCAGAAAAGCGTTATTGTACAAACTGCGTTTTCAGTTTTTTTTAAGCATCCAACTCATGATTTTATTTGGGCCATTATTGGTGCCGAGGGATTTTAATGAGAGCATCTTTACACCGATCCTCTTTTTAATCAATATCATAGTTGGAATCAATTTGCTTTCGCAAAGGCGGTTTTTGTTCTGGTTTTTTACGTTTCACTTTTTTGTGTTACTGGCCATGTTTGGATATAGTTTGGTTACAAAAATGACGGAATTGTCCATAATCTCAAGGTTTGGACTGTATTTTGTTTTTTATGTCACTATATCCATAGAAATAGTTCGTCAAGTGCTGAGTGCAAAGTATGTGGATGCAAGCGTAATTCTTGGTCTAATGAGTGGGTATGTAGCGTTGGGATTTTTGGGTTTTTTCTTCTTTATGTCCATTGAACTCCTTAATCCCGGCGCTTTTGAGGGCGTACTTGTTGCTTCTGATAATTTTTATTTAAAAGCGGACAGCATCATGTATTACTCGTTCATAACACTTCTGACCATTGGTTATGGTGAAATTGTACCGGTATTGCCCATCGCCCAAAAAGCGGCGATTCTCATAGGTCTTTGTGGTCAGTTCTACATGGTCATTGTGACAGCCGTGGTTATAGAAAAGTATATCAGAAATACGGCTGCCAAATAATTCAGTACATCAGCTTTTTAAAAAATATCGATGGATCAGTACATTGGAATTACCGGACTCATTTTTTGACCGTACTTTTTGACTACCTCAATGTAAGGTTTCTTACGATTTTATGGATGCTGATAGCAATGCTTTACACCTTCTTTGTACTGGCCAGTTGTTCTGATACTAGCTTGTAAGGAGTAAATTATGGGCTACGTTTAAAGCAAATCCGATGATGACCTAGGATAGTTGCAGTACAATCTAAATTGCCCTTACCTTAGCCTTAAAAATGGGATGATCGGTTAAAAAGGGTCATGGTCACGACCCAAATCATAGGGCTATTCCCCACTTTTTCCAAGGCCTTCCCAGGGGATATTCGATACTGAAGATTTTGAAGTAAAATTTGGATAAGATAGGATATCCATTTGACAAATTTACGGTCCATAATTTGAAAATCTTGGATGAAGTGGGTTTGTGTTTGCCCCTTAAAGCAGGACCTTTAATTTATCCAGCCTTAAAGAAAATTATTAACTATCCCAGCATTATTGAAGTAGTTCAACGAACATAAAGAGGTAATAATGGAACTTTATAGAAAAAAATTTATGCCATGGATATGGAGTCATAAAATGACTTGTCATATCATTTAAAGTAACCGTTCATAATATAAAAACAGTTTATTTCGATTAGTTCAGTTTTGTAGTAAATGTGTGTTAATGTGCCGGCTCCGTTCTTACGTTACATGAGGAGTCGGCTATTTAACGCAAGTGTCACAACGAATTTTAACCTGTGTCGTGCTATGGAAAAACTTTTGGGTATAAGGCGTTCTTCATGAATCTAAGTGGTAAACTAAACTTATTTTAAAATCGTATTTCGAATATGACTGAAATTGTTAGTGAATTTTCAATCGAAGAGAAAAAGTCCCGTGTTCTCCGAAAGGCACTAAGCCTGTTCTTATCGTTAGGAATTCGTGCAGTAAGTATGAAAGATATATCAGATTCGATGCGTATATCGAAGAAGACCTTATACGCATTGTTCTACACCAAGGAAATCTTGTTAAGGGCTTGTATTAAAAGACTTATTGAGTTACAGTTAAAAGAGATATCATCCATTGAAGATATGCCGATTCCTACAATTGAAAAGACTTTCCTCATCTATAAAAGCAGTCTTAGGAATATTGCGAATCAGCACTCATCTTTTTGTTATGATATGAAGCGCGATTATCCTAATATTTACAGTTTTTACAAAGCGCTTTACAAAGATTTTTTGAATGATAAGATTTATTTGATGCTCAATGAAAGTCAACGGAATGAAGAGATAATAGCTGGAATAGATCTTGATTTATTTTGTCAAATAAATCTCTTTAGGTTGGAAGAATTTTTTTCAAACAGAGACATACATCAGAAGAACCATCAAGAGCGTATTTTGAACTATGCCATATTGATCAGTCTAAGGGGAATTCTCAAAAATCCTGATTTAATCGATTGGAAGTAAACATGGGAATGGTAAGTTTATCGTTCTTACCATTTTCTGAATCCAAGAAAATTTTGGAATAAACTTGTAAACGACCTTGCTTTGTTGGAAAAAATCAGACTGTATTTCGCCTACTGATCCAACATAACTTTTTAATAGCTGTTAGAAACTTTCCTTTAGCCGCTTAGAAAAACTGCCACGTACATTTAAGGGTTTGGTGAGCACTTTACTTAGGGGAAATGATAGACCCAAGGAATTTCTTATCTTGGGCAAATAGATGTACCCTGTGAATCCCCTCGAAAAACTAAAAATTAAATTAAATAGCGAGTTTGAAGTTCATCCTCAATTATGGAACGAAATAACTGAAAACGCTAAGAAGATTAGGCTTAGAAAAGACGAAGTGCTCGTTCCGTACAGCAGTAAAAAAAAGGCTGCCTACATTGTCTTGGAGGGGTCTTTGAAACAGTCGCTTATCGATTCCAAAGGGGGAAAAACCGCTACTTGGTTTTTTTTTGACACCATTTCCAATGTAGCCGTTTGCTTTGACAGTTATTTTTTGGATGAATACACAAAATATGAGTTGTCAGCGATGGAAAACACATTAGTTTACCAAATTACAAAGGAAAAAATAGAAAACTGGGCCGATCGTTTTCCAGGATTTAATAGGTTTTACAGAGAGGATTGCGTTAAATCCTTTATTCTATCCGCTGAAATTCGAAACTACATGGTCTCCCATAGCCCGGCCGAATTTTTGCAATATATTCAGGAGTCATATCCCCAAATTGTCTTCAGGGTATCATCAAAATATCTTGCAGACTTTATGGGAATTACCCCGGAGTGGCTCAGTAAAATGAATAGGATGCTAGCTAAAGGTTGAAGCTCAAAAATTTTTCAGAACAGCTTTTTTCCATTTTTAGACTTTTGCATCGATTATTTGGGCAAATGATTACATAACATCTTTCCAGTTTCATTTGAAGGATGTAAGAACAGGAAGTACCTAAAGTTCCTCTTTACCAGCTTCGATTGTTGAATTAATTCAAGATAGGTTTCGCCGTCTGGATATAATTTGCAAAAGAACAGTAAGGATTGGAACGGAAAGTTTCAAATACATTCTTCTTGAGCTACTAACCAAAAACAAAAACATGATGAAATCAGGAATTTTCTTCTTTCCCGTGTTGTTGTCCACTCTTTTACTAGAGAACAGTTGTATGCAAAGCAAGGATGGGGTTAAAAGTGTGCCCGGAAGCTCCGGCAACCAAGAAATGAATCAATTGAATTAAGAAATGGACCAATTACATCAACAAATGAACCAATTAAATACGGTTCCAAAAGATATTACTACAGAAATAATTGCTGTGGATGGGAAAGGCCGAAAACGCGCCCAAAGAATAATCGAACTTTATGGGGTGCTTTCCAATGAACCTACGGTTGAAAAGATTATGGAATATGTTAGCGAGGACTACATACAGCACAGTCCTATGTTGCCTGATGGCCCACATGGACTTGCCATGTTTTTTCAAGGATTGAACGCCCAATTTCCGGTTAAAATAGACGTGTACCGTGTGATGGTCATTGATAACTGGGCAATGGCGCATGTGAATTTTAGGAATCTGGATACCGAAGACCCCAATGATTTGGGAAATGCTGGGGTGGATATTTATACCTTCGGTCCAGATGACACGCTTTTAGAACATTGGGATGCCGTCCAGAGAGTTCCCACCCATTCGGTAAATCCCAATGGCATGTTCTTAAGGGTAAGGAACGACTGATTTAAGGAGGATAAATCAACCAAAAAATAGAAAATGAAAACAAGTAATGCGTATTCCTTCCAACCTTTCTTTTTTAGGTTGCGTGAAAGTATGGATAGGACTTTAGGGTCCAAATCAAACAGAAGATTGAATTGTCAAGAGTCAAAAGTATGCTGATGGCATAAAACCGGTATCAAAATCTTTAGGATTTTTATACAGGACCCTGAATTGCTAATGTGATATTGGGAAAAACGGTGATTCCAGGTCCAAGTGGAAGTGAAAACGTTATCACATGATAAGGTTACAAAACAACTACCAAATGGAAAGAACCACCAATTAACTTCTCCTAAAGGTACTTGGAAAGAAAGGTCACTACAGGGTAGTTTGTGAAAAGAGTTGATTTTTTAAGATTTAAAAACAATAGGAATACGAAAGCTTCCATGGATTGAAGAACTTAATTCATAGGTTGGGTCATTAAGAAGGTAGTCGCTTTCCACCAATGAAATCGACTGTCGTAGAGAAGATTAGTAAGGCAAACCAATATTCTATGGTTATGATTGATAAACTAAAAGAACGGATACAAGAAGCGGCACAGGTCAGTGAGTCCCTTTGGAACGAAATCAAAACCAATGTGGAAATCCTATCACTTGAAAAAAATGAGGTGCTTATTCCATATGGTAGTAAGGACGATAATGTATACGTCATCCTTTCAGGTTGCATAGAATCTTCCTTAAGAACTGCTACTAAGTCCCATGCCGTATGGTTTTATTTTGAAAACTTTTTTGATATTGTCATAGCCATGGATACCTATTTTATGAACGAACCAACAAAATACCAATTCAAGGCCTTGGAACCGACTACTTTAGCGATACAAAAGAAGGTATTGGTAGAATCACTATTGGAGGAGTATTTAAGTTTCAATAGATTTTTTAGAAAAGACATTGCCTATCATTTAGGTCTTATTTATGAGATCAATGCCTATCGATTGACCAATACCCCAATGGATTTTTTTTCCTACTTGAATTCTAAGTATGACGCTATGTTTAATAGGATACCTGCCAATAAAATGGCAGATTTTATAGGGATTTCCCCCGAATGGTTCAGTAAATTACAACGAAATACCAATAGCTAGACCAGATCAGCTGACCTAAGATCTTTTTTCCAAGTATGAAATGGAATATTGTGAGGGAACTGTAGATTTATGTCAAATCCGATACAGCTGCAAAGAACATAGGTTCAATTAAATTTCAAGGTATTTTTGTACGTCTACCGGACTGGAAAGTCATTGTAAAAATTGTGAAAAACGCATTTACTTTCAATGGTTTAAGAAACGGGTACTTTCTTTTACCCTGAACAATTGCAAGCCTTTGTCAGTGCAAAGGTGCTTTATTCTCCCAATTTTGATACGTAGCCATTGGTGACTTAATGGCATCTAAGGCATATTCAGCTATTCAAGAAAGGATGGAACAATGATGCATCACAACCCCTATTAATATGATAAAGAGTGTCTTAAGGTCTATCTTGGTAGCTTGTATACCAACTTTCCACCATCTATATATATTGGTTCAGGATGTTTTCATACAACTCCTGTTTTCCACTTATCTGTGCTGGTTCATCGGATGATTTGGCATAATTATAAAGGTCATGTAATGAAAGGGCCTCCTGTACAAATTCCAAACCTTTCCCTTTGGTGAAAGAGGCATAGCGATTACCTAACAGGCGCTCATAATTGGAGGTGTTCCGTATTGCATCTGCCACCAATAAACCCCTAGCAAATGTATCGGCCCCGCCAATATGGGCTATGAACAAGTCTTCCAGATCCGTGGAGTTTCTTCTGGTTTTGGCATCGAAATTGATTCCCCCGCCCTGTAGCCCACCGGATTTTAGAAAGACCAACATGGCCTCGGTAATCTCAAGCACATTGTTTGGGAACTGATCGGTGTCCCATCCATTTTGATAATCGCCCCGGTTGGCATCAACACTTCCCAACATGCCGGCATTGGCCGCTACCTGCAGTTCATGTTGAAAAGTATGTTGCGCCAAGGTGGCATGGTTGACCTCAATATTCAACTTAAAATCGTTCTCCAACCCCTGCTCACGGATAAAGTTAATGGAAGTAGCCGCATCAAAATCGTATTGGTGTTTCATGGGTTCCATCGGCTTTGGCTCAATAAAAAAGGTGCCTAAAAAACCGTTTCCTCGGGCATAGTCCCTGGCCATCCTCATGAGCCTGCCTATATTGTCCTGTTCCAGTTTCATGTTGGTGTTCAACAGGGACATATAGCCCTCGCGACCGCCCCAAAAAACATAATTTTCCCCATTCAATTCCATCGTGGCGTCGAGGGCAATCTTTAACTGGGCCCCGGCTCTGGCAACCACATCAAAGTTGGGATTGGACCCCGCACCGTTCATGTATCTAGGATGGGAGAATAAGTTGGCCGTTCCCCAAAGCAGTTTTACCCCTGAGGCGTTCATCTTTTCCTTAAGATACTCCACCATTTGGACGACCCTTTTTTCGGATTCCAAAAGGGTTGCTGCCTCATCTACAAGGTCATGATCATGGAAGCAGTAATAGTCAAAACCCATCTTGGTGATAAATTCAAAAGCGGCGTCTGCCTTTTCACGAGCTGCGATAATGGGATCTGAAGACTGGGACCAAGGAAAGACTTTTGTTCCCGGACCAAAAGGGTCTCCCCCAGTTCCACAAAGCGTATGCCAATAGGCCATGGCAAATTTGAAATGATCGCGCATGGTTTTTCCGGCGACCACCT
The DNA here is from genome assembly GCA_039184365.1 of Bacteroidota bacterium. Lineage (GTDB taxonomy): Bacteria > Bacteroidota > Bacteroidia > Flavobacteriales > Flavobacteriaceae > Croceivirga. Next base: position 20,124 of record JBCDBE010000060.1, read on the forward strand.
GTTCCGGATTGTAGAATTTGAAGGCCAACGGATTATCAGAATCCCTTCCCTCATACTTGATATCTTTAATTCCTTGAAAATATTCCCTCTCTCCTAATAGTGCCATGATTAATTTGTTTCTTTTGTAAGTGTTCCATACAGTTCTTTCTTCCAGTTGTCATAGGCCCTTTTAAACACACTGTCTTTGTTTTTGGGAAGGTAGGTCATGCTATAATCATTTAAGGCAAATGAAGAAAATTTTTGATATCCATCGGTAGAAATGATACATGCCCTCGCCGCTCCCACTGCTCCAGTGGTGTCATAAATTTCTATTGCCTTCTGAAGTAAGGTGGAAATGGTCGTTGAAAAAATTTCTGAACGAAAAAGGTTGTCATTTCCGGCCCTGATCACCTTTGGGACAATTCCGTCCTTTTGCATGAGTTCAAAACCATATACAAAGGCGAAGGCGATTCCCTCCAGGGCCGCCCGGCACAAATGTCCCTTGTGGTGCCGATTCAGGTCTAGATTTAAAATTTTAGTTCCAATTTCCCGGTTTTTAAATATGCGTTCCGGGCCGTTGCCGAAGGGAAGGATACGCACGCCATCAGAACCCACTTCAATCTCGGAGGCTAGCGCATTCATCTCTTTGTAGGAACCCACCTTGAGATTATTGAGCAGCCATCGGTATTGAATGCCCGCGCCATTGATGCATAGAAGCTTGCCGATTTTCCCCTTTCCTTCAAAATCATAGTTGACATGGGCAAAATTGTTGACTTTATCATATTCCGCTACCTTCAAATTGTCAGTTATGGCGTACATAACGCCCGAAGTTCCTCCAGTGGCCGCAACTTCCCCAGGGTTAAAAACGTTTAAAGCAAGCGCATTGTTGGGTTGATCACCAGCGCGGTATAGAATAGGGGTACCTTCCTTAAGTCCACTTTCTTGGGCTCCCGTACTTGACACCTTTGATTGTTCGCAAAAAGTTGCTACCAATTCAGGAACCATGTGTTGGTCAATTTCCAGATAGTCCAATAGTTTCCTGGAAACTTCATTTTTCTTGAAATCCCAGAAAGTCCCTTCGGACATTCCTGGAATTGTAGAGTTGATGGTGCCAGAAAGCCTATAAGCAATATAATCGCCAGGTAACATGAATTTAAAAATCCTCTTATAATTTTCGGGATTATTTTCTAGTACCCATCGCAGTTTTGAAGCGGTAAAGTTTCCCGGGGTATTTAAAAGGTGCTGCTTACAATAATCATCACCTAAGTCCTGGAGGGTCTTTTCACCGATTTTTACGGCTCTGCCGTCACACCAAATTATGGATTTTCCCAGCGTTTGGCCATTTTCATCCACTAGGACCAAACCATGCATTTGATAGGCGATACCTATGCCTACAATATCCTTTTCAGAAACTTTTTGAGTTGTTTTTATTTCGGATATTCCTTCGCAGGCATAGCGCCACCAGTCCTCTGGTTTTTGTTCCGCCCAGCCCGGCATAGCTGAATCAATGGCCATCTCAGACCCAGGTTTTTGAACGACCCCGATGCGTTCACCATTGGAGCTATCCACCAATGCCACTTTTACCGAAGAACTGCCGATATCGAGTCCTAAAAAATACTTCATCTACTAGTATGGAATACCATTGGAAATATAGTTCTAAATTTTGTGTATTGGAAGATTTGGGCCGGCTATTCGCTGCCAGGTTGATGTGATTGGAATTAATAGTTGATATCTCAGAAGAATTTTAGGGATTTGATGATTTATGATTATTTTTGCCCCGCTGAAAATCTAGGGTTTGTTTAATTTTTTGGTCTAGGCGTCAATACAATCCCACTAAACATAGTGGTTCTGGATTGGATTTCAGATAAATACGGTCGCGACGCACCCGGGGGGCATCCATATCGAAATGACCGGGCAGGATGTGACCGAGTGCGTTGGCGGTGCGGTAGCCATCACCGATGAA
>JBCDBE010000061.1:0-21961 GCA_039184365.1 Bacteroidota bacterium
AAATAATCTACTGTAGGTTTACCTTAAAAAAATTATGGTTTTTCCCAAAAATGTGATTCTTAACAATTCGGAAACCATACCAAAACCTAAACTTATAATGAGATGTTCTTGGCACCCTTGGAAGACCTGCAATTTTTTCTTATCATTAAACCTAATAATGGACATAAGAAGTCCCAAAGCAAGGAACGCTTTTGTGGATTACCGCCGGTTGGTAATCGTACTGCATAATTCTACATTCAAGGCAGTTTAAGAGGTACCTGTAGACTTTCACCCAAAGTAAAACTAAACACAGGTTTGATACATTTTAGTCTAAAACCTTGAATTCGGGTGCCTAGGTAGCCATAGCAAGTGGAAGGGACCAGAAAGACCCATTTGCTTTGCTCGGGGTTGGTTCAATCAATCGCTTGCGACAGTTTCACCCTCATTTGGTTCGATTTCGCTAAAAATCGAATTTATACGAGACCCCGGCCAAAGCCTGAAAGCCCTGTACCCTAAAATTCGCCCATCTTTGGTAGTTGTTATTGGCCAAATTTGAGGCCTTGGCGAATACCGACAGCTGGTCATTGAACCGATAGCCCAAATGAATATTCGCATCAAAGAAGCTATCCAAGGTAATAATGTTTGAAGTAAATTCGTTGGGTGGGGTATTAACAGTAGCTGTGGATTGCAAATCTTCCCGTTCCCCGATAAAAAAGAGATTCGCTCCAGCATACCATTGATCGGTTATTTGATAATCCATAAACAGCGAACCTTTGACTTCGGGTAAATTCCATGCAGGGTTGTCGGTTTCGGTGTTGTAGTTGAAATATTCGGCATTGATGCCCAATGTAAAGTTTCTATTGATATCCACATTTATTTCTCCAAAAACGCCCAACGTTTTCACGTCGTCATAAAAGACCTGAAAGGAATTTCCAAAATTATAGCCTCCCTCATCTTCCCTAAAAAGGTTTTGTGGATTTAAAAGGAAGAGTGGTTTTCTGTTTTCAGCCCGATAAAAACCACGTATGTTGTAGCCAATGGCAGAAGTCAATTTTCCTTTTAGTCCCGCATAGCCTTCGTATTGTTGGTCTGTAGGTTGGATACTGTACAAACCGTATAAGGGATCATCACCTGGTAAAACCAAAGTAGGGGAAACAAATGGGTTTTGCGCTACAAAACCATGATAGGAGTTTTGGTTCAAGTCCCCTTCCAATCCACCGTAGGCAATGACTTGTTCCTCCAAAACGCGGTAGGATGCCGTGACAGCGGGATAGATGTAGAAGCTACCGTTACTGCGTTCCAAATCCGTTCCGTATACAAAATTGGCCCCCAGATGGAGCGTCAACCCATCACGTAGCACCACAAAACTTGGGGTAACACCTGTAATTAGGTGGCCATAGTCCAATCCTGAGGTATTGGTGGTATTATTAAGCGTAGCGTTGTTGAACTCCCCCCCTACATAATCCACTTTCCCCTTAAAATTGACCATCTCCGTACTTATGGGCACTTCCAATTCCGTTGTAAAAATAGCCCTGTTTTCTCCGGTTTCCAGGGCGTCCCAAAATCGTCGTACCAATAGGTTCCCATTCTTGAAAAAGGAATCTTCAATGCGTAACTTGGCATTGGCTTCCGCATTGAAATAATTTTGGGTTTCATCAATTCCCGCCACTTGGGTTTCCGAAAATGTTTCGTTCTCCAGGCCATACCAATTGTATAATTGATGCCCCAGTCCTACGTCAATGCTCCAATCATAATCCCTGTCCTTTTTTGCAAAAGACACGTCCAGGTTAGTGTTATAAAAATCGGTATCCAAAGGCGTATTGTCAATATCTCCCCGGGAAGAAAAGTGGGTCAGTCCCACATCAAATAGGTTTTCATCCCTACCCACTTCCCTGCTGGTATAAAAATCAACAATCGCATTATTAAAATTGCCCAGCCCCACTAGGGCATAAGTATTGTAAATGGTGGGCGGTGGCACTTTTTCCACCCTTGATGCCTTGGCTTTTGCCGGGGTGAACGTGGAAGCCACTGGCACAGAAAAAATCACATATTCAATGGGTTTCTTTTTAAGCTCAATAGAATCATTCACTATAGGGACCGACTTGATCTTAAAGGCATCTGAAACGGAGGGGGAATACGGCTTGACCACCGTGACCGTTTCCGTGCCTATGTTTTCGGTTTCCTGGGCCCGAATTACCCCAAGACTCAAAAAAAAGATGAAAAAATATAGCTGAGCTGTTCGCATGGTCTTTTGATTAATTACCATTTGGATTGATTGATGAATTGATTTCCGCTTCGCGGGATTTTATGATGGAAAGCTCTCCATTGGCTTCCGCAACAATTTCCGGGTATTCTGAAAAGTTCTGCGTCACACTCTCCAGAATGTAGGTCGCTTGGAAAGCATCTTCCAAAGCATAAAAATTTTTGGCCATGACCACCAATCCTTTTCCTCCCCATTCCTTGTAAACGGCAAAGTCTTTTGCCAACTTTTGCACAGAGGTATTCGAAGCCTCATACGCGCCATTCTTATTTTTAAAATAGGCATCATAATACCAGGCCTCGGCCCCCACTTCACCAACAGCAATTTTTTTGACCTCGGCAAAAGCGGTTTCCGCCAATTGCTCGTTACCGGTTTCTATTGCGGAACGGGCTATCATGATCTGGGCATCACTTTTAATGCGGTTGTCAATATTCCCCGCTTTCAGCACCTTTTCAGCATAGGCCAACGTATTTTGATAGTCCTTCCTTTCATAATATCCCTTCATTAAATTGCTTTGGGCGAACGTTCTGTTTTGGGAAATTTCAGCCGTTTCCTCCAAGCGCTCCAAGTAAGGAACGGCGCTTTCATAATCTTCTTTGGCGACATGGATTTCACAGACCCTTGTCAGTGCCTGCTCACTATACTCACTGGTACCTCGGTCGGCAACTTCCTTATATCTTGGTAAGGCCTTTTCCCTTTCATCTTTGGAAAAGTACAATTGCGCTAGGGTAAAGTTGGCTTGTGTGGAATGTACACCATTGGGAAATTCCCCCAAATAATCCTCAAAGGCGCGTATAGCGACCTCGGTCCTCCCTTCTATATACCTACGTTCTGCCGCCTCAAAACTGGCATCGTCCAATTCTGAATCGGTCACTTCCACAATATCCAGATTCCTGGCCCACGCCGCATATTCACTCACCCGACCCATATCCACATAAACCAACTTGGCCGTAGCTACTGCTTGCTTTGCCTCTTGAGACTTTGGATAGTCCTTGACCACTCCTTTCAACTTCCCCAAGGCTTGATCGTTTCTATTGGCATTGTAATGCACCAAACCCTGTCTTAATAGGGCCTGGGGGGCAAATTTGCTGCTATTGAACTGTTGAACTAGCCTATCGTACGTTTGTAGGCCTGCGGATTCCTTGTTGGCTTTCACATAGGTATTCGCCAACTCAAAAAGGGCATCATCCCGAAGGGAAGATTTTGGATAACGATCTACAAATTGGCTCAGATCATCAATTTTTGAGGAATTATTCCCTAAAAAACCAGAGCACATCGCCTTCTGAAAAGCAGCATAATCTCGTTCAGGCCCGTTAACCTTAGAAGCTTTATCATACGCCTTTAAGGCGGCATTGTAATTACTGGATACAAAATAACTATCCCCAAGTCGCATAAGGGCATCTGTTTTCATCCCCTCTTCCAAACTATTGGATTGGGAGGCCCTTTTGAACACCGTTACTGCAGTTCCATATTCCTTAAGCTTGAATTGACAATAGCCCAAATTGTAATCCAGTTGGTCATGTTCCACCAGATTTTTTGAAATGGGGTTCTGCCCAAATACCTTGAATCCTTTAAGGGCTTCCTCAAATCGGTTAAGGCGATAATTGGACTCTGCCCTCCAATATTGGGCACGGGCCTTAAAAAGTGGTTCCGGAGCATCTTTCAGGGATTTTTCAAAGGCTTCCAGGGCACCGGAATACTCATTATCCACAAACAGTTCCACACCCCTATAAAATGCTACTTTTTGATAGGTTTCCTTACTGGCATAGTTGGCGTTTTTTTCCAAAAGTTCCATGGCCCCTGCAAAGTTCTTGGAGGTAATAAAGGAATCCACCAATAGATTTTTTATTTCCGCCTCGTGTTCATCCTTAGGAAATCGTTCCAAATAAGCGGTCATCACCTCTGGAACCGGCTCATAGGGATTGCCGATTTCATAACTCAATCGGGCATAATTTAATAATGCGTCCTTTTCAATTTCAGGACTAAAAGACATCTGTGATGCATTCCGAAACGCATTTAAGGCTTCCGTTTTTTGATCCAGTTTCAAGTAGCACTCGGCAAGATGATAGTAGGCATTTTGAGCCACGGCATTTGTTCCTCCAATGATTTTATTGAACTGTCCTATGGCATTCTCAAAATTCCCTTGCTTGTAGTAACTGTAACCCAATAAATAGAAATCCGTATTGCTCCATTTACCCCGCTTTCCGCGATATTTTTTGAGATAGGGAATAGCCGCATTGTAGCGCTCCAAATTGAAGTAACTCTCCCCTATGATCTTATTGAGCTCCGATATTTCCCTTCTATTGGATTTCAGTAGTTGCTTTTGCGCCATTTCAATGGCCTTTTCAAAATTCCCTAACTTAAAATTAAGATCGGCCTGGTAATAGGACAGTTTTTCTTCCAAAACTGTTGGATCGGTAATCTTATCAAAACGTTCACTTGCAGCATCATAATCATCCTGTTCATAGGCAATATAACCCAAATAATATTCCGCCTGTGGGCCGTAGGTGGAAGAATTGGATACCTTGCTCAAATAACGTTCGGCCTCGTCCGGTCGGTTTGCGGCATAATAGGAATAACCCATATTAAAATTAAACCGTTCCCTGTCCTTTCGGGACATGGCATTTTGTTCCACTTTTTTATACCACTTTAAGGCATAGGGGTAGCGGCCGGTTTCAAAATAATAGTCAGCGACATCCATAAAGGCCGAATTTCTTTTGGTGGAAGTAGGGTAACGATCCACAAATTCCTCCATGAGTTGATCCGCTCCCCTTTGGTTTAAACGAATAGCGGCGTTAGCAGCATAGTAAACGCTGTTGGCTTCCGTCTCTTCATCCTTTGTGGACTCCTTGACCTGCTCAAAAAGGGCTTGTGCCGCCTGATATTGTTGGTTGTTATACAGCACCAAGGCATCTTGGTACTGTTTGTTATCGTGCAAAAAAATTTGGGTTTCTTGTGCCGTGCCGGAAAGAACCATTCCCAAAAAAAGGAATGGAATGGCTTTAAAATTCCATCTCATAGTGTTCTACGTGGTTCTCTGATTGTACATAGCTAACGTCAAAATTCGCGCCAAAGTATGCCGCGCACACAGAAACCCATGCTTTGCCAAGATGTGTTAGGGATGGTTATGGGGAGTCATCAAGAAATACAAAAATTGGTTTCAATCCATACCTTAAAAAGGCAAACTACTCATAATCAGTATATAAGCATAAAAATTGTACCTTGGTCCACAACTTAATCATTAAAAAACAACAACATGAAAATTTTAAAATATGTAGTACTGTTACTATTAGTGGTCCTTATCGGTCTAGCCATTTATGCCGCCGTGCAACCCAACTCTTATGAAATAACACGAAGTCGAGTTATAGACGCGCCCGCCGAGCTTGTGTACAACAATGTTAGCGATTATAAAAACTGGGAAGCTTGGGGACCATGGTTAGAGGAAGACCCAACAATGACCTTTGAATATAGCGACCTTACCAAGGGGGAGGGTGCTTCGTATAGCTGGAATGGCAAGGATGGTACCGGAAGTCAAAAAATGGTGAGTGCCATACCCTATGAATCCATTACGAATGAACTGACCTTTGATGGTATGGGCAGTTCCACTGCGTATTGGAAGTTCAGTAACAGTGGTGATGGCACTGAAGTGACATGGGGAATGAAAGCGGATGAAGTGCCCTATATGCTCAAATTTTTTGGGGCCATCAGTGGCGGGTATGACGCCATGATGGGGCCAATGTTTGAAAGGGGTCTTGAGCGCTTGGACAGTGTACTGGTTTTAGAAGCGGAAATCCATAAAAAACTAGCCTCAACTTGGTCCATGGGTGAAATCTCAAAAGTGGGGTTCGATGGGAAAAACTTTATTGGCTATGCCCACAGTGCCAAAGCTGACCAAGAAGCGATGTCCAAATTATTTGGGGAATCGATGCCCAAAGTGGGGGAATACGCCCTGACCCAAGGTCTTGAGTATGGACAATTTACCCCGGGAGCCGTTTACACGAAATGGGATGAGGAAACAGGTGATGTTGATCTTATCATAGGTGTTTTTTCGGATACGTTCATTACGCCCAGTGAAGATATGCAATCCATGAATTTGCCCAAAGGTGAAGTGGTCACGGTATCCAAATTTGGCAACTACGGTGTTGGGGATATGGAAGCCCATGAAGCGATTGAGGCATTCATGAAAGAGAACAATATTACCATGACCGGAATTGTCTACGAACTTTACATGAACGATCCTACTGAAGTAACACCGGATAAGATTCAGACGGACATTTACTACCCCATAAAATAGTTTTGCTTAGAAACGTCCCTTCCAATGATTTAAAAGGGACGTTTTTCGTTTCTTTATTTTAAGCGTTTGTTTCCCCAAATCTTGATACTTTTACAGAAGTAAAGTTTTCAATGCCAGAAACCATTTTAAAACTGCAGGATATAGCCATATTTCAAGAGGAAAATATGGTTCTCAGTAACGTTACCCTTCAGGTAAGGAAAGGGGAATTTGTCTATGTGATTGGAAAAACCGGAAGCGGAAAAAGTAGTTTCATGAAGACCCTTTACGGGGATTTGCCCTTAAAGCAAGGAGAGGGATCTGTGGTGGATTTTAATCTGAAAAGCTTAAAGGAAGATGAGATTCCCTTCTTACGACGTAAACTCGGCATTGTGTTCCAAGACTTTAAGCTACTTCCCGATCGAAACATCAACAACAACTTAAAATTTGTTCTGAAAGCCACAGGTTGGACAGATACCTCAAAAATGGATACCAAGATTGAAGAAGTCTTGGATAAGGTACGAATGAAGACCAAGGGATTTAAATTTCCCCATGAGCTCTCAGGTGGCGAACAACAACGAGTAGCCATTGCAAGGGCACTATTGAATGATCCCGAATTGATTTTGGCAGATGAACCTACTGGAAACCTGGACCCGCAAACCAGTGTTGAAGTAATGAAAGTCCTTCAAGAAATCAATGAAAGTGGACGAACCATTATCATGGCCACACACGATTATGCCTTAATTCTAAAATACCCCCACAAAACCATTAAATGTGATGGCAGTAAAGTCTTTGAAGTCGTTCAAAAAGCCATATGATTTTCCGTTGAAAACTATTGGATAAGCCGTTTTTTCCAAAAAATTGGATTCCAACCAGTTTTTGTTTCTTTGCTAAAATTTTTTAGTTACATGGAATTATTGGGAATAGATATAGGGGGCTCCGGCATGAAAGGAGGTTTGGTCAACGCAGAAACCGGCGAAATGCTTACAGAGCGGTTTCGCATACCTACTCCAAGTAGTCGAAAGCCCAAAGAGATGGCCCAAGTAATTAAGCAGATTACGGACCACTTTGCATATGAGGGTCCCGTGGGTTGTGGTTTTCCTACTATCGTTAAAAACGGGGTATGCAAAGCTCCGGGAAATTTGCACCCAAGCTGGGTAGGAGTAAATATTGACGAGCTTTTTACTTCTGCAACGGGTCATGAGTTTACCGTTTTGAACGATGCCGATGCTGCGGGTTATGCGTCTATGAACTATGGCGTGGGAAAAGGGAAGCTGGGATTGGTCATCATGATTACGGTAGGAACGGGACTGGGCAGTGGTGCCTTTTACAATGGGGAACTCCTATCAAATTTTGAACTGGGTCAGATTCCCTACAAGGATTATAAAAAAATTGAGCTATATGCTGCATCTTCGGCAAAGGAACGCGAAGAGCTATCTATTGAGAAATGGGCAAAACGCTTTAAAAAATTTTTGAAATACGTAGAATTGATTGTTGCTCCCGATTTGATTATCGTTGGGGGTGGTATTTCCAAAAAATGGGACCAGTACGAGCATGTTATCAGTGATTTGGAAACTGATGTGGTAAAAGCTGAATTGATGAACCACGCTGGGATTATTGGAGCGGCCATTGCCTCCCAGAAGGAACAACATCACGGCCACCTAAGCTAGAAAATTCTGGATTATAGCTTTTTGGCTCCCTCGGGGAAATCGAAATATGTTTTTGGAAGGACACCCTTGAATCCGTAGTCACTTATCTCAATCAATGTGAGGTACTCCCCGGGTTTCCCATCTACCGTCCAGTGTGTTTTCAATTGGCTCGGCAACAGCAGACCATCGACCGATTCCAACGGCCCTACTTCCATAAACTTTTCGGGCAAGTGGTCTCCCTTCTTAAAATATTCCGGATAGGAAACAATATAGCGCGTACCGATCAATTGGTGCGTTTCGGAATCAAAATGAAGGATATAGTAATCATCGGGAGCATCCCCAGTACCGGGGTCAAAAGTAATCTTTACCACATCATTGGTCCTATCCAAATAATTGGATTGGGGCAATACTTCCAGATTTACCCCTTCCCCGTCCAGCACAAATGGAAAGCCCATAAGATAAAGTGGGGTCATGGCCCAAAACTTGGTATCATAGGCAAAAGCGGTAGAATCCTTGGCTTTTACCCAAGAGGTAGTTCCGGTCCAACCATAAGAGGCCGTACTATCGGTAGCACTATGATGTACTGTACGGTTTCGCCAAATGTCCACCACTTGGTAGCTATCCCGCTGTGTACTGCCGTCCAGAGGCTGGTAATTGAATCGAAATGCCAAAGGGCCCTTTGAATACCAATTCTTTAATCCTCCATGCGCCTCCATGGCATTCCAGATCACCTTACCTGCCTCAGAAGCGTTCAGACGCAATTCCGCTTTTTCCACCCGATTGGTAATCCATGATTCAGGGATGGTATCAAGGTTTTGGCCAATTTCTTCCTCAACTATGGTATTCAACGGTTGCTTTTCCTTGCAACCTAAAGCAAGAACAAAAAGAAAAATCGCAAAAATGTATTTTAGTAAACTGGACATATGGATATGGTTTGTTCTCAAAGGTCGTTGAATTGTAACGAAACTTTCAACAAAAGAACAAGATATCCCTACAAACCGATTAAGTGACCTTATTTCGTTTACGGTCTACTTCCTTTAAGTGAATTTTACGTAAGCGCAAATGATTTGGAGTTACCTCCACGTATTCATCCTTTTGGATGTACTCCAAGGCCTCTTCCAAAGAAAATTTAATGGCCGGGACAATTTTCGCCTTATCATCCGCACCGGCAGATCGTACGTTGGATAGTTTTTTGGTCTTGGTCACATTGATGGTCATATCATCCTGCCGTGAATTTTCGCCAATCACTTGACCTTCATAAATATCCTCTCCTGGGTCGATAAAGAACTTACCGCGTTCCTGGAGTTTATCTATGGAATAGGGAATAGCGGTACCATTTTCCATGGAAACCAATGAACCGTTGATTCGGCCGGTAATTTCACCTTTAAGGGGTTGGTATTCCAAAAAACGATGGGCCATGATGGCCTCACCCGCAGTAGCTGTAAGCAACTGATTTCTCAGTCCTATAATCCCACGGGAGGGGATGATAAATTCGCAGACCATGCGGGAGCCTTTTGCTTCCATGCCCACCATCTCCCCTTTCCGAATGGAAACCATTTCAACCGCCTTTCCCGATACCTCTTCGGGCAAATCGATCGTTAGTTGTTCCACAGGTTCGCATTGGACACCGTCAACCTCTTTGATGATGACCTGAGGCTGCCCTATTTGCAATTCATAACCCTCACGCCGCATGGTTTCAATTAAAACGGAAAGGTGCAGTACCCCACGACCAAATACCATGAACTTATCGGCACTATTCGTTTCCTCAACCCGTAAGGCAAGGTTTTTTTCCAACTCTTTTTCAAGGCGTTCCTTAATGTGGCGTGAGGTGACAAACTTCCCATCCTTTCCAAAAAACGGACTATCATTAATAGTGAACAGCATGCTCATGGTCGGCTCATCAATGGCAATGGTCTTTAAGCCTTCAGGATGTTCAAAATCGGCCACCGTATCGCCAATATCAAAACCTTCCATGCCCACTAAGGCGCAAATGTCACCGGTTTGGACTTCCTGTACTTTTTTACGGCCCAAACCGTCAAAAACAAAAACTTCCTTAATTTTTGATTTTACTTTTAAGCCATTCCGTTTGACCAAGGTAACCTGTTGCCCCTCTTTCAAGGTTCCTCGCTGTAGTCGTCCAATGGCAATACGCCCCGTAAAACTGGAAAAATCCAAAGAGGTAATCAACATTTGGGTAGAACCCTGTTCCGGTTTAAACTCAGGAACATGCTCCAAAACCATGTCCAACAAAGGTGAAATATCCACTGTGGGTTGCTGCCAATCGTCACTCATCCATCCGTTCTTGGCAGAACCGTAAACCGTAGGGAAATCCAACTGCCATTCTTCTGCACCCAACTCAAACATGAGATCAAAAACCTTTTCATGGACCTCTTCAGGAGTACAGTTTTCCTTATCCACTTTATTAATGACCACACAGGGTTTCAAGCCTAAATCAATGGCCTTTTGCAAAACGAATCGGGTTTGGGGCATAGGGCCTTCAAAAGCATCGACCAACAGTAACACCCCATCCGCCATATTAAGCACACGCTCTACTTCGCCTCCAAAATCAGCATGCCCCGGGGTATCGATAATGTTGATTTTGGTGTCTTTATAAACCACCGAGACATTTTTGGAAACGATGGTGATTCCGCGTTCCCGCTCCAGGTCATTATTATCCAAGATCAAGTCGCCCTTGTTCTCATTTTCGCGGAACAATTGGCAATGGTACATAATTTTGTCCACCAAAGTGGTTTTACCGTGGTCTACGTGGGCAATGATGGCAATATTCTTGATTTTCTGCATGGCCTTGTTTTGAGCGCGCAAAGATACCGCTATTTTTGGGTTGCGAGCACCCCATTATGTTATTTTTATCTTATTGGTTTTTAGTTACTTGTCAACTTTCAATCTGATCGTTTTCATCAGTCAATCCCATCTTTCGCTTTCTGACTTTTTGATTTTCTTCTAAAGAAAATCATAGGTTAGGTGAAAGGGTCCCTATTTGTCATCCTTCTAAGCATTTGTACTCTGACATAAAATTGACAAACTTCTTCGAAAAGTGTTGAAAACATTCAAAAATTTTATACCAACGGGGGCTCTTTCTTATCAAAAAAGAAGCGACCTCACTCGCCAAGGATTTCATTCAATCGTTTGCCCAAATTTTCCTCCCTGACATCTGCATCCAAGCCCATGATCATACCATTGGCATCTACAAGTATCGGTTTTGGAATGGCAATAAGTTGAAAGTTTTTCGCCAATTTAGTTTCAAAGCCTCCTTTAAGATGGGCACTTAGCTCCCAAGGAAAGGGATGGTCTGACAAATACCTATCCAACCTCTCTGTATCCGTATCCAAAGAAATACTAAAAACCTCGAAACCCTTAGCACGGTATTTCTCGTAATTGCGTGAAATATTAGGTAACTCCTCAATACAAGGCTTGCACCAGGTCGCCCAAAAATCGATAAGCGTAATCTTACCCCTTAAATCTTTGTTGGTGATTGTTTCAGAACTTGTCAGTAAGTCAATTTCAAATTCTGGCAGTGGAGCACCTTTTGCGATGGCAAACCAACTTTTCTTTTTTTCAAATACGCTCGCATCTATCAGGGCATTGACCCGAATTTCGTTGTATTCCTTAATTTCTTTATACTGTGCTTGCTGAATATGTAATTCTTCTCGATGTGCCATCAAATAATCACCTACCCACTTAAAATCCGTAAACGTGGTTATTGCACGACCGTAAGCACTTTTTTCCTCTTTGGCCTCCAGTAAAAAAGATGATTTATTAAAAATGTATTTGGTAGACTCCCTTGCATCCCAAATGATATAGGCCTTTGTGTTTTGCCAAAGGGTATCCCGCAATTCCAGGTCACTCAGCCTATTGATCAAAACGTATGCCGGATTTGGAAAGACACCCTGTCGCTCCATTTTTGAGGATCCTATGGGTCTATCGCCCTGGAATTTTACCATTAGAGAGGCCGTAGAATCCGTTATTACCAATGTTGACAACGAGTCATTGACATAGGTTTCCACACGACTGTCATATGGGAATTTTGCCTTTACTATTCTACTTTCCCCAAGGACGGTATTATCCATTATGGATTTGGAGAATTGCAACTTCGCAATTGTTGTGGATAGCTCATCCCAATTGTTCGCCTTACTCGTAACCCTAAGGTTTTGCTCTAAAACCCACTTAGCCGTTTTTGGACCATTATCGCAAGACTGGAAAAGCGAAGCAATTAGCAGTATAAGTACACTTATTCGATTTGTCATCATTTGAATTTATTTTAATTACACATTTTTATTTAAGCCTGAAAGCACCCTTATATTCTGGAACCTAACAAAAAAACTTGTACGTGTTCTTCGGAAGAATCGAAAGCATGAAATTTCAGGTCTGTCCTATTTTGAATGATCTATTTTATTTGTTTCCCATGAGTTTTAGGCACCTGTTAACTCCCAATACGACTGTTTTCATCCGTCAATCCTGTTTTGCGTTTTCTGGCCTTCTTGATTTCATTGCGTCCAAAATCATAGGTCAGTCCAAAGGCTACTTGGCGACTATCACTACCTCCACGGCCATCGATAAAGAGATCTCCGAATTGTGTTATGCCGTTCCAGGGACTAGTGAAGAGGATATCATTAAAAGAAAGGCGTGCCGTAAATCGATCATTGAAAAGCTTCTTTTGAAAAGCCACATTTAACGAACCTATGGATTGGGTTTGGTAGGTTCCACCCCAGATGGAAGGGGAACTGTACCAACCTGAAATCTCCATGCGTAGGGTTTTTGATAGATTCAAAGTGTTCTGGGCATAGAGACTTAAGGTTTCTTGGCGAACCGGTAAAAACTCAGGGCTGGTCGCTTTGAAATCACTGATGTAAGCATTTAAACTAAAATAGAGATTCCACCATTCGTAGATTTTCTTAGGGTATGCAATGCCAAGGTTGATCACTTCTTGATCGGCCACATTGAGCGTAGTTAAGAAGTTGGTCGTCTCCGTATCGGCAATGGTCACCCGGGCAAAGAAGTCGGTCACATAACTATAACTGATCGATGTGGTCAAACGGTAGTTAAAGGTATGTGACAACTTGATATTGTTGGTGTATTGCGGCTGTAGAAAAGGATTCCCCTTGCTAAATGAGAGTTCATCGATTTGGTATTCAAAGGGGTTCAACGATTGATAATTGGGGCGCTGTATCCTTCGACTATAGCTCAGGGCAAATTGGTTTTTACGGTTCATCTGATAGGTCAGTCCCCCTGAAGGGAAATAGTCGGTGTAATTTCGTTGCACCCTATCATCTTCGTTTTCTTGTTGACTGGTGAGAATACCATCAGAATCGGTATTCTCCAAGCGAAGGCCAAATTGCAAGTTCCATTTGCCCCATTTGCGATTGAAATTGAAATAAGCCGCGTTAATATTTTCCTGATATTCAAACTGATTACTTTGATTGGTATCAAGAATATTCTGTCCATTAATTTGATTGAAGAAATCAAAGGTATTGTCCGTGTTGATATAGGATAGTTTAAAGCCCGCCCCCAGTTTCCCTTTCAAAAAGGGCTGTTCGTAATCTCCTTTTACCGTTGCAATGTTAATATCAATAGGCGTATCTTGAAACGTAATACGCTCACTTAATACCTGGGATTCATCGCCACTAAAATAGGTGTTGGGTTGGAGTGCATCACGCTCGCTGGCGTACCGGCCATAATCCAAATCCACATTGATCGAACGGCCCAAGGTATCCGCATATTTATAGTTGATATTGGCATTAATATTGGACGAGGTATTCTGTCGCTCGTTACCTGCTACGAGCACACTATCATTTTCTATGGTACCGACCTGCCTAATTGGGGTTCTCGTTGTTGTGCTGGTAAATCCATTATTAAAATTACCGGTGACGATGGCTCCTAGGGTATGTTTTGAATTCAGATAATAATCATAGCCCAACTTGATATTGTTCGTATTGCGATCGTAAATACTCTCCGAACGAGAATCGAACTGTGTACCAAATTGACTTCGCAATAAATTGATAAAACCGGTGCTCTTTCCAAAGCGGTTGCTGTAGGTACCGTAAAAATTGCCCTTTTTCTCGCGATTGTTGAAGTTAATACTTGAATTTGTACGTCCAAAATCGCCAACGGTAAGGCCTGAGGTAAAGGTTCCGTTGGTACCCAGGCTTTTGTCTTTCTTCAATTTAATGTTAATGATGCCCGCATTACCTGCCGCATCGTATTTTGAAGAAGGCTGGGTAATGATTTCTACCGATTCAATATCGGTGGCCTGTAGGCTTTCCAAATAGTTGGTCAAGTCTTCGCCCTGCAAAATCGAGAGTTTCCCGTCAATAAAGATTTGTACCCCCGTTTTTCCTTCTACAACAAAACCGCCACCATTATCCACGATAACACCGGGTGCTTTTCGCAAGAGTTCAAAGGCACTGGTACCCGTGGCATTAATGGTGTTTTCCACATTAAACACGGTTTTATCGGCCAACACCTGTACCATGGGTCTTTCTGAGACCACGGTCACCTCTTCTAAATTTTGAGCTTCAGTGTTCATGTAAATGGTTCCCAAATCAAGCCGTTCCCCATTGAAATCAATTCCTTTGGAATAAGTAGCATAACCAATACTGCTAATTTTCAAGTTATAGGTGCCGGGTAGCATACCACCAAATTCAAAGATTCCATAATCCGCAGTAATGGTGGCCTTTACCAAACTGGAGTCTTTGGGGTTGTTCAGGGTGACTGCTGCAAAAATAACGGGAGCCCCATTTTCATCGATGACCTTCCCTTTAATGATTTGGGAAGAAAGTGTACTACAGGATAATAAGGCAAAAGAAAGAAGCAAAGTTCTCATGACTGTTCGTTTTTTGTATGCCCCAAAACTCTCCAAATGGGTGCGGTCTATAAAGAAGGTTCTGTCGAGTTGGACCATATGCCGACGAATGGACCGGGTCAATTCAACTGCTTATAGGTCAATTCGTCTGAACTTTTGGGACAGCTATCATGGAACTCCTTAATTTTCCTGTCAAATTCTAAACCATGCAAAGAAAAATAATTTGGGGAATCACCATGAGGGAAGTAATAGGTATCCTCTCATTCTATTTCTTCTTTTCCCTTTTATATCATGTTGTGCTATGGTATATATCGTATTACTATGAAGAAAATGGGATATGGAGTTGGATCAATCTTTCTGATTACTGGTTTTCATCAGGTATGCAATATGTTTTCTTCTTCATTGCATCCTTTATAATTTGGTTTTTGGGGATTTATCTCCTAAAAAAGAAATCCAATACCTATCAAATTGCCATGGTGGTCATGCTTATTCCTATTGTGGTTTATATAGTTCGACAAATTCGATATAGTATCATTGATGCTTTAGGCTTAGGGAGATTAAGAGAGGCCGGCACCATTTGGGACCTCTACATCCCATTATTGTTTTTCTTGATTCAATTTGGCTGCTTTTTTGCCTACCGCTATTTCATTGAAAACCAAAGAAAACTAATAGTTGAGGGTGAATTGCGCCAAGCAGCGCTTAAAAGCGAACTAACAGCCATCAAAGCACAGTTGAACCCCCATTTTTTGTACAATGTGTTCAATACCATTAATGCTTCTGTCCCGCCAAAACAGGAAAAAACGAGGCAGTTGATTGCCACGTTGGCCGATTTGTTCCGCTACCAACTTAGAGCTTCCAAAAAAGAATTGGTTCCCCTCTCTGAAGAAATAGAATTTGTTAATAAGTATCTGGAATTGGAAAAAGCACGTTTTGAAGAACGATTGGAAATAGAAATGGATGTGCCCATAGAACTTCATTCTGAAATGGTTCCACCAATGCTATTGCAACCCCTGGTGGAGAATTCCGTAAAACATGGTATTTCCAATTCTTTAAAAGGAGGTAAAATTTCCATTACCATTTTTAAGGATGAGGACAAGCTGAAATTCGAAATTGCCGATACGGGCACCGGGGTGGAAGACAAAAAAAGCCTTTTTGGCAAAGGGGTGGGACTCAGCAATACCCAACTTCGCCTTCAGAAAATGTATCAAAGCCAACTGGAGTTTTTGGACAACGAACCTCAAGGCCTAAAAATTCGGTTCTCCTTATGAAAAAGGTTTTAATTGCTGATGATGAAAAGGCGGGACGAACCCTAATAAAAGAATATTTGGAGGATTTCCCAGATTTGGTATTGATTGGAGAAGTAAACAATGGGGTCGATGCCATTACAGAAATCAATCGCTTTAAGCCCGATCTTGTTTTTTTGGATATTCAAATGCCTGGAAAAACAGGGTTTGAAGTACTGACCTATTTGGAAGAATTACCAGCAATCATTTTTTCAACAGCCTATGATGAATATGCGCTAAAGGCTTTTGAGGTCCATGCTGTTGATTATCTGCTAAAACCCTATACCAAAGCACGCTTTGAACAAGCTGTCGAACGGCTAAACGGCGATAATAAAAGATTAGGGAATCTGACAGAGAGTTTACTCATGGAAAAAACAGACTATCCCTCTCGAGTTTTGGTGCAACACAACAAAAAACTGATCACCATTTCGGTGGACAGCATTCAATGGGTGGAGGCCTATGGCGATTATTCCAAACTCCATGTGGATAGGCAGGTCTACCTGAGCAATTTTGGCATTACCGATTTGGAACAAAAATTGGATCCACAAAAATTTTTAAGGGTGCATCGTTCCTCCATCATCAATTTGGACAAGGTAAAAGAGCTGAACAAGTACGGTAAGAGCTATGACGTAACCATGCTCAATACGGAAGTGGTGAGGGTGAGTAGGGGCTATATGGACGCTTTGAAGAAAATAATGCTCTAACTAATCAAAATCAACTTCGAATTCCGACCGCTTTCTTCGTTTGGTCAGCACCCATCCGAAGGTGATGTGCACTAAGGGCCCATGTCCGTTCAATAGCCCATCTCCCCTCATGTATCCATAGCCCACCTCCGCATTGATGTTAAATCCTTTCCGGTTGGTTCGCTGTAGGCCATAAACGGCACCGTAAAAGGCAAAGGACCATTCTTTTATATCGGGCATATTGTCAACAATTTGCAACGGTTCCCAAAAAATGGACTGCGCCGCAGCAACGTAATTTGCTGAGTTTCCGACCACATTTTTATTGATATCCAATCGCTGACTGATATTGTGGTAGTAGCGTAATCGCACATGCCATGAATACCCAAAAGTATACCCCTCCCGATAGTATGCAAAAGCGGGGCTAAAACTTGTGGAAGCACTAACATTTCTCAATAATCCCAACTCGTACCGAAATCCCGGCCCAAATAGATTCACCGTAAATTGATGTCTTTCCAGGTTAATAATGCCATAGCCCTTTTCTTGTAAGAATTGCGCATCAAGATTCGATAACGTAAAGAAGAACAGAAACAAAAGGAGAACAGGCAGTTGGCGCATGGTATGGCATTTAGTCCCCTAAATCTAAGGTGTTTAATGTACCCATATGCCTACTTTATTAAAAGTTTAGCATCGTTGACCTATCTACCTACACACCACCTCTTTTCACTGATGACCCAACCAAGACTCAAATTGAACACTAAATTAAGGCCCTCATCAAAGGGGCCAAAATAATAAGCGCCACCTACATCTACCGAAAAACTTAGTCCCGAATCATAACTTCGTTGTAGACCCGTTACCACACCTGCCGTTACAAAAAGGCCCTCGGCCAAGTTGCCCTCAACAATCCTGCTTCCGGATTCAAAAACGGAAACGGAAGGCGCTATATAGTTTGCAGAATTACCATAAATCTGATATCCCCTTCGGTCACGCCCTCCAAAATTGTAATAATATCTATTTTGAACCGTCAGTGCGGGAAATAGTTCGTAGTTCTCGAGGGGATTATTGGTAAAGGGGTCCAAAGAGGTCTGATAGGCGGCTCGAATATCAAGGGTAGAATTGACACCTAAAGCCATCTCGTATTCAATACCGGGATGGATGATATTGATTTTAAACTGCCGCAATTCACAATTCTTACCAAATTGTGCGTGCATCAAATTCCCAAAGACCATGATGGCAATGACAAAGAACGTTCGCATAGTAGGTTATTTTGGATATAGGTATAACGATACTTTTTCAAAATAGTGTAGGACAATTACAAAACGCATTTGCAAAGGTCTCCTTACTTTTGTCGAAAAGAAGGCCATGTCATTATCAAACATTCCTCAAATGAAGCATGCAAACAGCAAAAATTTCTTTCTCTTGGCTGGACCCTGTGCAATAGAAGGAGAAGAAATGGCACTTCGCATTGCCGAAAAAGTGGTCAAGATAACCGATGACCTTAAGATACCCTATGTGTTCAAGGGAAGTTTTAAAAAGGCAAATCGTAGCCGAATCGATTCCTTTACCGGAATTGGGGATGAAAAGGCGCTTAAAATACTCAGAAAAGTATCGGAAACCTTTGAGGTGCCCACGATAACGGATATCCATACCGAAGAAGATGCCGCAATGGCCGCTGAATATGTGGATGTGCTCCAAATACCCGCCTTTTTGGTACGCCAGACGGACTTGGTTATTGCCGCTGCCCGTACAGGAAAAACAATCAACTTAAAGAAGGGGCAGTTTATGAGCCCTGAAAGCATGCAACATGCGGTCACAAAGGTAGTTGATTCCGGTAACGATAACGCTTGGATTACCGATCGGGGAACCATGTTTGGCTACCAGGACATGGTGGTGGATTTTCGAGGCATCCCTACCATGAAACAATATGCGCCAGTGGTACTGGATGTGACCCATTCCTTACAACAACCCAACCAGTCCTCTGGTGTAACTGGGGGAAGGCCTGCATTGATCGGTACCATGGCCAAAGCAGGGATTGCGGCGGGGGTTGACGGTATTTTTATGGAAACGCATTTTGATCCTGTGAACGCAAAAAGTGATGGAGCCAATATGCTGGATTTAAGCCTTTTGGAAAAGTTATTGACGGATTTGGTCGCGCTTCGCCAAGTAATCAATTTGTTTTAATCCCTTTTGTAAAATCCCTTATTTTTCAATTCATGGACTTGCTGTAAAACTTCAATGAGAATTTCATCATTGATTTCTTCCAGGGATTTGTAGCGAAAAGACTTCACTACTTTCCGTTTTTCAGCATACATGAGTTCTATATGTTTGGTGAGGTGTGCTGAATTCCAAAAAGCAATATCCACGTATTTGCCTTTATAAGAAGCATTCAAATAACAGATAGGGTGTTTTTCGGCATAGAAACAGGGGATACTCCATTTGTATTTCATATGGACCTCCGGTATTACAGCTTCAATAACAGCTTTAAGATGCAATAACATACTGCGATAGGGCTCTTCCCTCGATAAAATATATTCTTCTGCAGGGTTCACAATCCAAAGATCATTATTTGATAAAGAATGTCAACCGAAGGTTCTGAAAAAAGTACCATGTTTAGGAAGCTAAGCCCGAAAAGTTGAGCTTGTCATTGATTTCAGTATCAAAATCAGCTTGAATTTTATCGACATAAGCCCTCGGTGTTTCATGACCTATCCATACCCATCTGGAAAGGACGTCCACATCAAAATGAAAACAGGTCAAGTCACCACAGCACTCCACATCCATTCGTTCCAACAAAAATTTGGTGATTTTGGGCCGCAATTGGTATTCCAATTCGATGCAGGTCTTTTTGAGCTCTTCGCTCAATTCGTTGGTCGGGAACTTCCAATTAAACTTCATTTCATTTACGAACAAAAGCTACTGAATATAGTGTTTTCTGATATGTTTCTTTCTAAAAAATCAAACAAAATGGATGAAACGCATTTTTATTCGCCATCAACATAATCCTGAAGGTAGGTATACCCTTTGGTAAGCTTACCATTTTCAGTCATTTTGGCCCTTTCCAAAACACCTTCTTCATCTTCATTAAAAAATGACGGGATAACATACTGTGCAAAAGCCTCACCAAAACCGTCACTAGCATCCCTTGGGAGTTCCGCAGGTAGATTGTCCACAGCCATAACAGCAATCGCCTCCGGATTTTGATAATCCACAACCGATTCCAATTGGGGGTGATACCCATAAATAGGGTCGGCTATGGTGGAGGGTTTTACCGTGGTCGCCACTGGACCATCAATATCGCAACTGACATCAGCCACAACCTTTATCTTAAAATCTGGGTGCTTTACGTCATCCCGGGTATAGAGATAAGGCGCTCCATCCCCATAAAAATGACCTGCAATGTAGAAATCAGTAACCTTGGCAAAGCGCATAAAGGTGGATACATACGCCTGTGGTTTGTTAAAAAAGTCTTCTACAGGCAGCTCTTGGCCATCTTTTCGCTTGTTATAGTCCAAAATATCAACTTGACAATAGACCGGTTCGTCAAATTCTTTGGAAAGATATTCGTTAACAGCAACCCTTTTGAGGTGCATGGCATCCAACATTTCACGGGCGCCATTGCCTACCCTACCCCTACCGGTTAAAAGTATTTTGATATTGGGAAGTTTAACCTGGTTTAGCTTGTCAATCAACGCTTTTTGGTCCTTTAGTGTTTCGGCCTTGGGCAGGGAAAACGAATTATTTTTTAGGCCAAATGCGCGTATCCCA
Organism: Bacteroidota bacterium; assembly: GCA_039184365.1. Taxonomy (GTDB): domain Bacteria; phylum Bacteroidota; class Bacteroidia; order Flavobacteriales; family Flavobacteriaceae; genus Croceivirga. The sequence continues at coordinate 20,707 of JBCDBE010000061.1, forward strand.
TTGTAGGCGCCAACAATACCTGCGTATCTTCCAAAGGCCACCAATCGCATGCCTTTTGGATTGGTGATGACTTCATGGTCATAGAGTTCAATATTTTTTTCCAAAATGGCACGAAGCAAATCCCGGTTGTAGGGTTGCTTTTTAATGGTATGGGAAAAAAAGAAGTATTTTTTATTGGGAATCAAAGCCCCAATCGGCACTTCCTTGACGCCCAACAGCACATCACACTCCTCCATTTTCGAAGCGACTTCAATGCCCAATTCCACGTATTCACTATCATGAAAAATACGAATGGGCGAAGGTTCTACAACAAGTTGGATTTCAGGATGTTTTTGTAAGACCGCTTGGCATAATTGTGGGGATAGCACTACCCTTCTATCAGGCGGATTCTTGCGTTCTTTTATGATTCCGAATTTCATGTGCTTTAAATTTTTAAATGAGTGTTGGTATGTATTTAAAAATTGAAGAACCCATGCGACCATTCATTTCATTCGTTCTTCCATGAATTTAGTTTAGAAGGTAATTAGCTAAATTTTACTCCTAAAAAATTCATGTCCGTTTCATGAAAATTTGGTATGGATTTTGTCTAAAATAAAGCGATAAAAAGGGGTACGCAAACTTTTCTGTTGAACCTTTCCAATTAGGCGTTGACGGATAAATGGTTAACTTTGCCGCCCACATTAGGTACTTCGGAGTGCTCCGTGTTTCGGATTGAGGCAAACACCGTGTATGGCCGAAAGCCTGAACTTTTGTAAAGAGGGTAACGCCCAAATGATCTTTGAAAAATGGGGCCGACTGGTTTTGACAGCAAGACCAATGGCGGTGTAAGCATGCCGAGCTATGGGAATGATGCTCGTTAATACAATGTCTCAACCTTTTAAATGGCGAGTCTAACTACGCTTTAGCTGCTTAATCGACTGAATTATAGTAAGTCCTAGCCTAGTCGCGCAAGGCGCGAAAGCTAAATGTTCCTTGGTAGCCCTTGTTGACGGCGACCTTTTTTGGAGCACCATAAAAGTCAACACCGGATGGTTTCGTGCTTCGGTAGCCATCCTAAACTAAAGAAGCTAAGCGTACGATAGGCGGTCTTGGGTCGGTCGTATGTCGAAAACTGAACCAAGACTAAGCATGTAGAAAGCATGGTTATTGCTTGTTTGGACGAGGGTTCGAATCCCTCCGGCTCCACTTTTAGAATATTAAATTAGACCAAAATCCTGTAAATCATTGATTTACAGGATTTTTTAATTTTATATGG
>JBCDBE010000062.1:0-21561 GCA_039184365.1 Bacteroidota bacterium
CATGAAGACCAGACCTTTGGGACGCACCAACTTTGGTTGGAGGTGGACGAAAACTACCGAACCCAAAAGAGCGACCCAGGGAAGTTTGTTTCTGGTAATGGTCTAAAGTTAAATCTTTTTGTCCCTTTTCTGACCTTATCCATAAAATCCTTCCCTGGGTCGCTCTTTTGGGTTCGGTAGTTTTCGTCCACCTCCAACCCAAGTTGGTGCGTCCCAAAGGTCTGGTATTCATGATGACCAATTACATATTCAATAGGGTATTTTTCGGCCAAATAACGGATCAATCGAATATTGGCTTTGACCTGGGCCCTAGTTAGGGGTAATTCTGGGGTTCCACCCACATTTTCAACACCGATGGCGCAATGGTTCAATCCAATGACATGTCGCGCCATATAGGTTTCGGGCATCAAACGGTAGACAGTTCCATCGCGATCCACAACAAATTGGGAAGAAACATTTAAACCACTTACATTTTCAATTTCCGGTCGCCAATTGGGCAAGGTCGGGGGGTTAAAAACGTCAAAGGTCTTTTTAAAAGTGGGCACCACCGTGTGATGGAGTACGATCATTTTTGGGGCGATGATGATACCGTCCCCTTTAAGGCCATACCGATTTTGAAGGTATTCCTTGGTCAATTGAATACGTTCTTCATTGAAAGCAATGGGCTTATCAATAATGATCAATGGGGATGCGCAGGCCCCTGCAACAACCACCAAGAAGAATCCGGAAAGGAACTTATTCATTGTACTTCATGGATTAATGTATCCCTTAAGGGTACAGCATAACAAATCATCAATTTCCTTCTTCCCCACTCCCTCGCCGCTTTAACATCGGTACCCATGTATACATCTATCCGATTTCGCCAACGCCTGTTCATTTTATCCTTAACATAAAAGGTATCGGGAAAAGTGTCAATGCGCACCATAGTATTGTGCAGTAATCCCAGTTCCAACAAATCGCGGGAAACAGCGATTGCCTTAAGCCCTGGCCATAACGTGTCACCCCAGGCCGTAATATTGGGGTCACCATCCGTTTGCCAGCTTACCGAATTATAGGCTGAGACGGTAACTTCCTTACCAAACCATTGGTGTGTGACACGTGGTTTCATCTTATCCTTACAAGAAAAAGCGAATAGAACAACGAACAAGGTGATACAATACCTGTACATCAGTTTAAGGTGTTTTCAAGTATCAAAACGTCCGTGTTGTTTTCCGACCAATATTTGGCAAGTTCATTCGGTACCGGGGTAAATACATAGGTAAAGGAACTCAGTAGAATATCAATGTCACCATCACTATCGATATCTCCCTTATCCATTAAAAACCATCTACCCAAATTTGGTTCATCTAGAACTTTTGTTTCAAATTGATATGTTCCAGCATCACGATTCTCCAAATAAACAAAGGAACGCTCTGGGCCATTTTCATAATCCGGAAATGTACTTATAATCCCAAAATCCATATCCCCATCCTGATCAAAATCATCTGCCAAAAATCGAGTGGCACCATGTAAGGGATAAAAGAACGTTTCTGTAAAGTTATTTTGACCGTCGTTTAAATGGATACGCATACCGTGATACGGCTTATGGACATAGGATTTGTCCGCGTTATCTCCATTGACCGTGATAAGGTCTTCAAATCCGTCTTTGTTGTAATCCACCAAATCAAACCAACTACTGCCATAAACAGGACTAAATTCCAGGACTTTTTCCCCAAAGAAGGATAAATCTTCCTTTTGATAGAGTATGGTAATACTTTCATTGCCCTGGGAAGTCATGATGATCAGGTCTCGCTTGCCATCCTTATCCATGTCCCTGGCAAGCGTTCTTATGCACCCTGGCTGGTTGAGCAATAAGCGTTTTTCATATTGGAACGTGTCCTTTTGGATCATAAGGGACAACCTGCCCGTTTCGTTCCCAAATTCAGAGACCACCATTTCCATTTTTCCATCGCCATTTAAATCCTCTACCAAATTATGTACGGGACGATGAAAGGTCTCCTTTATTGGGATGGTATCCTGCCCCTGCTTGATGACTATTTTTCCCCGTTCCAGTTCTGAAGGATCTAGGATACCTACTTCAGAAACGCATGCGAACGATCCTTTGTCATTGTACCAGGTTACGGGAGTTTTCCCTTTATAAAGCAAATCCAGGGCCTTGGTTTGAAAATGGTATCGCCTAATGACCCCATTCACGTCCCCGGCGACCAAGGTATTTGTATGCGCTTCATAATCAAGAAAGGTATAAAAAGCGCCATTATCATGATCCAATTGTAGCGTTTTTGGTTTAAAACCAGATAACTTTCCCAATATTGGTTTTGGGTTTTCCGGTAACTTCTCCGGTGCTAGGGATACGATATAATTTTCAAGAGCGACCCAATCCGCCAATTTTATTTTGGGTCGAAATGCTGTTTTTGCTTGTACGGGATCCGTGTACATTTCCTCAATATCCATACGGGAAAGCATATCCGGTAAAACGGAATTTTTCCAAATATCCTTGGGAAGTTCTTTAATTTTTGGGGCTATATGACAACTGGCGCAGTATTGACGATAGAGTACTACTTCTTTTTTTTCGGGTTCAGGAGCACATGAAACAAAAAACAGAATCAAAATGCAAAAACGAAGAAAATGAACTCTTTTCAAGAATAGGAACGTTTGGTTCATCTGAATTACGGTAATGGGACATAAGTAGTATCCATCGGCATCATGGGAAACGTTTTGCTTTTCCACGCCGCTTTTGCCACTTCGATTCGTTCTTTGGATGAAGCCACAAAGTTCCAAAAAATGTGGCGTTCTTCAGCAAAGGGAATTCCACCGAAAAGTAGAAGATGCGTATTGGGCTTTAAGGATAGGCTGCAGGTATCCTCCACTTTGGATACCAAAATGTTGCCCTTTTCGATTACTTCGCCACAGGCCTGGATGGCCCCTTCTACGATACAGATACCTATTTCCCCTTTTAACTCCCCTTTTATTTTTAACTCATAATCATCGTGGTTGGTTACCTCAACCATGAAAAGTTGGGAATGTACCGGAACGGGAGAAGTCCTTCCATAACCCTCACCGGCAACCATAGTAAAATGTGCAGTTCCATCCTGCCAGCATGGAAGTTGACTACCGGGAATATGATGGAATTCGGGTTCCATATCCTCCAGATGTTTAGGTAAGGCGACCCATATCTGATAACCATGGGCGGTAAACACCTTACCATTCCGTAAAGTTTCAGGTGTACGTTCGGTATGGGAAACCCCTTTACCCGCAGTCATCCAATTGACGGAACCAGGTTGGATCAGTTGTTTGGAACCTATACTATCCTCATGCATGATTTCTCCTTCCAGCATGTAGGTCAAGGTAGATAATCCGATATGGGGATGTTGGTTTACATCCATGTACTTGGAAGGTCCCAATTCCGTAGGCCCCATATGGTCGATAAAGATAAACGGACCAATCATTCTTTTTTTGCGGAAAGGAATCAATCGGCCAACCAAAAAATCTCCGATATCACGACTGCGCTCCTCAATAATCAATCCTACGTTTGACATGAAACAAATAATTATATTTAGGTTTTGAACGCATATTAAGTTCACACTACTTGCTGCAAATTTATCTTTTGCGCCCGTATTTTGTCTTTTTTTACTTCGTAGCGCAGCTATGTAGTTCAAAAAAGTAGGCATCTGAGCGCAAAATTTTTAATTTTCGCTTGAATTTGAGAACGCAACACGAGTCCATTCGAAAAATACAACAAATACTAGCGCTAGTCCTATGAAGTGGTTAAAAAGAATCCTGTTTTTATTGGTAATCATCGTTGTTTTGGTCATTGTAGAAAACTATCCAAAGCTGAACATCATCTCGGGCTATGCCTCTAAGTATATGGCTTCCAGTGTGCTTGTGGGGAATCAAATGCCCGCAACGGTAAACTCCCAAGATTTGGCCGTCCCCCTCATCAACTTGGCCACAACTGATTTCAATGATGAGGGGGAATTTGGTAGTTCAAATGTCTATGGGTTAATGGAACGAAGGGCTATTGATCGTCAAGAGTTGGGAACGGTACTTGTGAATGAGGAGTACCAAGAAGGGGAACCTTATCTACAACCCAAAAGGACGAGGGAATTTGATTCCATCCCCTACCCCTTTGGACATTTACCGGCAAAGGATACCCTCTTTCCAGAAATAGATTATGACCAACTGAACCAAGCGGTAGCTTTGCCTTTTGGCAATCCAGCACTGCAGAAAACGCGAACCTTGCTCATCTTGTACAAAGGACATCTCATCCATGAAAATTATGTGGAAGGGTTTCATAGAGATACCCCAGTATTAGGGTGGTCCATGACCAAAAGTGTATTGGCCACCCTGTATGGTGTCTTGGAACATCAAGGCAAACTTGAAATGGATTGGCCTGCTCCCATTGCCGAATGGGCAGACGATGACCGTAAGAACATCACCTTGAACCATTTGCTACGCATGCAAAGTGGGTTAAAATGGAAGGAAGATTACAACAAAATCTCCGATGTCACCAAAATGCTCTTTTTGGAAAGTGATATGACCCAGGCCCAAAAGGAAAAGGAAGCCATTGCGGCACCTGTTGAAATTTGGAACTATTCCTCCGGAACAACCAATTTACTGTCTGGAATCCTTCGGCAACAGTTCAGAACCCATCAAGAATATCTGGATTTTCCCTATGCATCTTTGATTGATAAAATAGGGGCCCACTCCATGCTCATTGAAGCCGACTTAAAGGGCAACTATGTGGGTTCTTCGTATGGCTGGGCCAGCACAAGGGATTGGGGGCGTCTGGGACAACTGTATCTCAACAAAGGGAATTGGAACGGTGAACAACTTTTTTCCGAAGCATGGGTCGACTACATTACGGTTCCCACCGCGCACTCCAACGGTACGTATGGGGCCCATTTTTGGTTGAACTCGGAAGGTATTTATCCCGATGTCCCAAAAGACCTCTATTCCATGAATGGATATCAAGGACAATATGTTTTTGTGATTCCCTCAGAGGATTTGGTGGTGGTCCGTACCGGCCTGGCCGAATTCCCGGAATTTGATATCAATGGTTTTCTTTCTGCACTTGTGGCAGCCATTGATTAGGGAACAATTCCCCTCACATTTCATTTTTTCCTCAGCTCACCACAAAACCAAGACACTTCACAACAATAATTTCCCACCGGCGGAATGCTGGGGTACATTTATCATGCAAAATTAAAACAAGTAAATTTTTTCATTTTCATATAGTGTTCTCGTTAAAAGGGCCTTAGTCTAAAAGCTAAGGCCCTTTTTAGTTGTACCTCTTCTTAACCAAATAGCCGTCCTAGCTTTATATTTTTTGATTTGAACAGTGTCCCTTTTTTGATCGACTGTGACTTTTTTCAGTTTTTGGTGTCAAATAGGTACAAGAAAAAAAGGACAATGTAGCGTTTTTGGATAGACTTTAAAAATTTTTGATTGATTGTTTTGATGTGATTATGGATTCCCTATACTAGGGAATCCATTTATTTTTTCCAAAGTTGGGTTTTCGTTTTTCCAAAAAGGCGTTACGCCCCTCAATGGCTTCATCGGTCATATAGGCCAATCGTGTTGCCTCCCCGGCAAACACCTGCTGCCCCACCATACCATCATCGGTAAGGTTCATGGCAAACTTGAGCATTTTAATGGAAGTAGGTGATTTCGCCAAGACCTCCTGCGCCCACTGATAGGCGGTATCTTCGAGTTCTGCATGAGGGACTACGGCATTCACCATACCCATTTCATAGGCTTCCTGTGCTGAGTAATTACGTCCCAAAAAGAAAATTTCCCGCGCTTTTTTCTGCCCTACCATCTTAGCCAGATAAGCAGATCCATAACCGCCATCAAAACTGGTCACATCGGCATCCGTTTGTTTAAAAATGGCATGTTCCTTACTGGCCAAGGTCATATCACAGACCACATGCAAGCTATGTCCCCCACCAACGGCCCAACCAGGAACAACCGCAATGACCACCTTTGGCATAAAGCGAATCAAACGCTGTACTTCCAAAATGTTCAACCGATGATAGCCGTCAGCTCCCACATAGCCTTGGTGTCCCCTAGCCTTTTGATCGCCCCCACTGCAAAAGGCCCAGCCCCCATCTTTGGGCGAAGGCCCTTCGCCAGAAAGTAAGACCACGCCAATAGAGGTATCTTCCTGGGCATCATAAAAGGCCTGGTGGAGTTCACTAGTGGTTTTGGGACGGAAGGCATTCCGTACCTCTGGTCGGTTAAATGCGATGCGGGCCACCCCGTCACACTTTTTATAGGTAATGTCTTCAAATTCTAGGGCAGTCTGCCAGTTCAGAGCATTCTTTATCATATTCAATTGAAATTTATAAGGTCCTTAAATAGAAGGTAGGTAATCGTTGCGCCTGCGATGGACAAAAAGTTGCCAATGACAAAATAGTCATTGCTTACCTTTCGATCTTTATCGCTTTCCAAACGGGTACCCAGCTTAATGGCACCAAAAAGCACCAAAGCCGCTGCTTGAAGGCCTGCCAAGAGTAGGAAGCTCAAAAAGATACGTTCCAAAAAGCCTTTAAGCCATGAGGTGAACTTTTCACTGTTGTTCTTGTTGGAGTTTTTGGGATCAAGCCATTTGGATACCGCATAAAAGATGATGATCAAAAACACTTCAACCATCACAAAGAAAAATAGGGCGTATTTGAAATTATCCATGGTTCAAAATTAGGAAGATCAGCCGTTTGACCGTATGGTATTCATCGATTCGTAACGATTTTCCTTTTTTCCATGCCCCGGAGCGGGTTTTGTAAAGCCCCATTTTCGCAAGGTCCTTGTAATCGTTGTGCTTTAAAAAGGCAGCGACTATTTTATATTCCCGTGGTTTCCACTCCGATTTTATGGATTGATATAGTTCCAGACAAAGTTTCAACTGGGCCTCGGGTACCGGTTTTAAATCCACATGGTAATGATGACCTGAATCCTTGGCCCATTGCAGCCCTTCACGTGCGTGGGTCAGTCCGGGACCGTACATTTCATAGGCGATTTTGGTATTGATCTCGGTTTCGATTTCGCCATGTACCAGCGAATAACGCAACTGAAACATATGGCCTGCTTCGATGCGTTGCTCTTCCAAAAAAAACACCAATTCAAAAAGGGTTTTGGCATTATTGACAATCCCTTGAAACTCGTCCCCTAGTGTAATGGTCAAGGGAGAGACGATTTGACTTTTAAACCGTTCGTTCGCCAAAATCGTCAGATTTTTGAATTGCCCCATAAAGTCCCCATCTTTGATATAACGGCTCGAAATAATATCGGCCATGATGATGTAATGACGTGCTGCCATTGGGTTGCTGTTTTTAGGAAACATATTAATATATTTCCTTTTTATGGAAACAATATACAAAATTTCCATTTAGTGGAAACAAAAATGTTATCAAAACCCCGATTTGTGAGGATAATACCCTTCAATTTGAAATTAATCCAAGAAACCAATTGTTGAAAACCTTCAAAAAAGCATTCAAATAACCATTGGACCTTAACCCATTTTCAACGAACTTCGAACGGTCCCATATTCCAATCGTTGGCAACAATTAAAAAATGAAAAGGAAAATTCTCATAGCCATTGTTGTTTTGCTCTCCTCATTGGTGACCATTGGATATCTAATAAATCCCCAAATTTTTAAAATTGCTTGGTTCCAAAAACCGGATGTAAAGACCTATGAAAATTTCCCGATAAGGGAGATGCAAAAAAGTCCAAATCCCTTTGTTTTTGCAGAAAATTTGGTTGTCAAAACCAGCTTGGATCCTGTCCTTGTAAAAAACTGGAAAGGGGAAATGGTATCATTTTCAGACTATTTTAAAACCGGCAAACTATTGGCTTTCCTGGTTATTAAAAACGACACACTCGTCTATGAAAAGTACGGCCATGGCTATGGGCGCACTACCCTATCCAATACGTTTTCGATAGGAAAATCAATGATTTCAATTGCAACGGGCAAAGCATTGGAATTGGGGTATTTAGAACATACTGAACAGAACGTAACCGACTTTTTGTCCGAGTTCAAAGAAAATCCGGATTTCAATAATGTCCGGATCGAAGACCTTTTGAATATGAAGTCCGGTTTGAAGTTTAAACGCGCTGGAGATGGTATTTTCTCGGATTTGTTCTGTGATGAGGCAAGGTTCTATTATACCCGTAATTTAAAAAAAGACCTTTTAAAGGTAAAATTTGATACCCTACCTGGCCAACGGTGGAAGTATAGCAATCTTGACCCATTGATTTTGACCTGGATCATTGAGAAAGCTAGCGGACAGTTCGTTTCCGACTTTTTTGAACAACACATATGGCATCCCATTGGAGCGGAGTACAAGGGGAGTTGGGGAATAGACCATATGGAGGGTCTCGAAAACTCTCCCAGCAGTTTCCAATGCACTGCCATTGACCTAGCAAAAATCGGAAGGCTACTATTGAACGATGGTGTTCGGGATTCCACCCAAATACTATCCACTGACTGGATCAAAAAAAGTGTGGGCATACAACAAAAAAACAGGGCCAACACGTCTAAGGGAACCCAAAGGGCTACGCATCAATACTATTGGTGGTTGCCCCAGGAAGGGTTCGAAGGTGATTTTTCCGCAGAAGGTCTAAGGGGACAACGGTTATATATCAACCCAATCGAAAATATAATTATCGTTCAATTCGCAAATGGCGGGTATGGGGGTTACCCTTACCGAACCATTGCAAAACATTTTGCAAAAAACCCCAATTAAATTGTTTACCTGTCACGATTCGTTAAATTCGGAGTCTATACATAGAACATTTAAAACTGACCTGTGATGAAAAACACCTTCCTCCTTTTTGTAACCATATTATTTCTTTCTAGTTGTGCTGATGAATCCGAAAAGGATAAAGGGCAATTAAATGAAAGAATGACCAGAATAGAAAATGGATTACAGCCCAATCTTCAAATTGAAGGAGATAGCATACCCGTTTACAATATAGAAGAACGATTAAAAGAATTGGACATTCCTGGGGTTAGCATTGCCATCATTAATGAGGGGGAATTGGAATGGGCCAAAGGGTATGGCATGGCGGACCGTTCAGAAAATTGTCCCGTGACCCCTCAGACGATGTTCTTAGCTGGATCAATAAGCAAACCCGTTGCTGCCATTCGCGCCCATCAACTTGCCGAAGAAGGAACCATAAATTTGGACTCCAATGTCAACACCTATCTTTCCAGTTGGAGATTACCCGATAACGAGTTTACCGCAAAAGAGAAGGTGACCACTAGGAGAATGTTGAACCATCCCGCAGGTTTGACGGTTTGGGGATTTCCTGGCTATGATAAGGGAGATACCATACCTAGCCCGGTTGACGTCTTGGATGGCATAGGCAATACGGATGCAGTTCGGGTGTACAAGGAACCTGGTGAAAGTTGGATGTATTCTGGGGGCGGGTATACCATCATGCAAGTGATGTTGGAAGACCTTGAGGGAAAACCGTTTCCTGACTTCATGCAAGATAAAGTATTAAATCCCCTTGGAATGACGTCCAGTACGTTTGAGAACCCCTTGCCCGAACGCTATCATTCCATTGCGGCAACAGGGTACCGGTCCAATGGAAATGAGGTAGAAGGCAAATGGCCCATATATCCTGAAATGGCCGCTGCCGGCCTCTGGACAACGCCCTCGCAACTGATTCGTTATGCCCAAGAAATTCAAAGGGTCTATCAAACCAAGGAAGACGGGCTGTTAAAAGCAGCAACGATAGCTGAAATGCTGACACCAGGTATGGAAGGTCACGGCCTGGGTCCTGTGGTCAACGAACATACGTTTGGACATGGAGGGGCCGATGAAGGCTTTCGGGCCGACCTTACCGCTTGGAAAGCACACCCTATTGCCGTAGTGATTATGGCGAATTCGGATAATGGGAGCATTATTCAGGAGATCTTATTAAGTATTGCCGAGGAATACAACTTACCGGGCATTGAACCCATGAGGCGAACGGTGGGCAGTGCATCCATTGAAGAGCGTATCCCTTTGGTCGGTACCTATGACTTTGGAAGCCGGGGTGAGGCCATTATTGCCATCAAGGAAAATGGATTGGAAATCACCGGAACCTTTTCGGAGAAACCCATCATGCTGCTACCCGAATCCGGATATACCTATTTTAACCAGAATAGTGGAACTTACTACACCTTCCTACTTGAGGATGGCGTGGTTACCGGACTGCAATTTTGGGAAAACATCGGTAAAAAAATAAAGTAAGCATTGATTTCTATCCATTGTTCATACCACCAAAAATAAATTGTGAAATACGGAACATTCCATAAGCGAAATTGCCTATGGGCTAGGTTTTGAATCCCTTTCTTATTTTACCCGATTCTTTAAAAAACAGACAGGAACAACACCTTTGGTAGATCCATAAACACCATTGTTAAAAATTGGTTGGGAAAGTGCCACGGACACCTTTGAATTTCACTATTTTTTCGCCGAACTTTGCGATCGGTGGATATAGCCTAATGATAACGGCCGCTATAGTCCCTATATGCGGACCACTTTAGAAAAAAATATTGGAAGGGATAAAAGTTCCTAAAGGGCAGATTTTACAGTATAGCGGGGAGCTAAACACAAAGGTCTACTATGTGGAGTCCGGTTTGTTGCGCAGTTATTCCATTGATAATAAAGGCAAAGAGCATATTTTCATGTTTGCCCCGGAGGGTTGGACCATTGCCGATAGCGTAAGCCCAGAATTGCCCTGTGATTTATTTATTGAGGCCTTGGAAGACTCGCTCGTTCGAGTACGGGAAAAAAATGTTGAAAGCACACCAGAATTTCACGCATTGATCAATAGGATCAATGTATTGCAAAAACGGGTCATCATGCTTATGAGTGCATCGGCAATAGAACGCTATCAACATTTCATTGAAACCTACCCAAGCGTAACCCAAAGGGTTCCCCAAAGGATGATCGCGTCCTATCTTGGCGCAACCCCTGAAACCCTTAGTGCGGCCAAAAAAGACTGGTATAAACGACAGGGCCAATGATTTCTTATGATATATTAATGCACCATAAATTCCTACCCGCGACATTTGCTGAAATTTAGAGGGCAATGGGTAAAAAAATACTTGCGTTCGGTCCTTCCAATAGCAATCGATCGATACACAAACGACCAGCCACCTACGCCGCAAACCTATTGCAAGGTGCTGAGTCGATTGTGCTTGACCTCAATCATTTTGAATTTCCGGTCTATTCCATTGATTGGAAGTATCCCAATACCTGTTCCCATTGTTCGGAGGCAATGGTAAATCAAACTCTTATCCTCCCTCGTTCAATTACTTTTTTAAAGATGACGGGGGTATGGAAACCAAACGAAAGAAACAATTTGAAATAGCATTGTAAAAATTTCATACCTAATTTAATAAACCACTAAGAATAAAAAAATGGCAAAATTTCACGAAGTAACAATCAGTAAAACACAAAAGATCATTGGCTATGCGCTTTCCATCCTATTCAGTATCCAAATCTTTATAGCGGGCCTATTGAAGGTTATTAAAGAGGCTGATATCGTTGAGCGCATGAACAACGTACCCAACTGGGGGGATAAATTGTTGTTTGTTGGCGTATTGGAATTGATCTTACTCGCACTGTATTGGGTTCCCAAAACCCAAAAATTGGGCTTTTACCTCCTTTGTTCTTATATGGGTGGTGTTATTGTCGCCGAGGTGGCGGCCGGGACCCATGTAGAACAAGGCGCACCGCCAGCACCACTTGTAGGTGTGGTGACCACAATACTTTTGTATGCCGGTACCATTTTAAGAAAGCCGTCCATATTGAAATAGTACAGTTCAAAATTTGTACGGACAATAGCGGTTTGGGTGCTTACTTGAACCGCTATTGTTTTTAATTGGGTTGGTTACCAAACTGATGGCAAAACCTCTTTTATGTTTTGTTGCACATCCCCATCTGTACCCTCCTGGAAAAGAAACATAAGGGCTGAACAAAAAAATCCTGGGTGCCATAACATTCCCCACAACGCTAGAGAAAACCTGCTCTAATAGCATAACCAATTGCGCTTAACTCCAGCCCATCATCGCTTCCATAGTATGTTTCAAAGACCAAAATTGTTTTAGCATTATCCGTTGTTTATTGGAAGATTCCTTTTGAATTCTACCGTCGCCTTATTATCTTTAATTATTCTAAATAGCATGGGTATCCCATTGCAATTCATGACCTTGGCAAGGCTCGTGTCTTTCATATGAAAACCCATATAATTCTAGAAAAAACAGCGGACTATTAAAAAGAAATCCATGAGAACCCTAAATACACTGATTGCGCTGGCCTATATGTGCCTAACCTTTGGACAGTCCAAAAATATATTCCTGGAACGTGATTTTTGGAAAAACGATCCTACCGTAAGGGAAATCAAAAAACAGATTCGTTTGGGCAATGACCCCACAGAAAAAAATGAATTTGCATTTGATGGAACCGGCTATGCCATTATTGATAATGCGCCTTTGGAGAGCATTAAATACATGCTTACCCTGGAAGGCAACGAGGTTACCAAACCAACCCATGGTGGGGTAACATATCTGTTATGGGCCTCCTACAAGGGCAATCTGGAATTGATGCAGCATCTCCTGGAGTTGGGCGCTGACCCGCATATGAAAACCTCCAGGGGAACCAATATGCTCTTAATGGCGGCCATTGGTGGGGTTGAAAATACTGAGATTTATGACCTTATTTTAACAAAAGGCATTCCTGTGGATTATACCAATGATTCCGGCGCTAATGCGCTGCTATTGCTAACAAGTGCTTCAGTGGACAACACCACTACTTTTGATTATTTTTTAAACAAGGGAATCCCATTGACCACAACAGATACGGAAGGGAACAACCTGTTCAATTATGCTGCCATTGGTGGTAATCTGGAGATTATGAAATATTGGGCTTCCAAAGGGGTCGCTTTTAACCACATGAACAACAGTGGTGAAAATGCCATCCTTTATGCATCGCAAGGCATGAAACGACAGACCCTACGGCCTGAGGTTTTTGCGTATTTGTCCAATGAGTTGGGCCTAAGCATCGACCAGGTCAATTGGCAAGGGCAGACCCCCTTGCACCACGCCGCTAGAAGAGGTACCCCGGAACTACTTCAACTGTTTATGGATAATGGGGTGTCCGCCACTCAAATCGATGAACAGGGCAATACCGCCTTGTTGAACTCCGCCTCGGGCAAAAAGGAAAATGTTACGCTACTACTAAAAAGCGACATCCGTGTCAACCACCAAAATTTCAATGGACATACCGCTTTGACCAGGGCAGTACAACGCGGTTCCAAGGAAATTTTTGACCTATTGTTGGCGAACGGCGCAGATGCTTTGGTTGTGGATGCCGAGGGCAACAATTTGTTGTATCATGCTTTCAATTCCTATCGGAAACGGACAAAAGCGGCTGCTGACTATATGATTGACCAACTCATCGCCCAAGGGGTAGCTGCCGAAGCCAATTTTAGCGAAGGGAATACGCTGATCCATTTGTCCATAGAAAAGGAAAGTACCTATCTTTTGGAAAAAGCCTTGGCCCTTGGCGTGGACGTTAATGATAAAAATGAAATCCATCTTAGTCCCCTCCATTTGGCCGCTATGAAAGCCAAGGACAAGTCAATGCTCAACATGCTTTTGGAACATGGTGCGGATAGGACTTCCTTAACTAATTTCGATGAAAGCCCTTATGATTTGGCCCTTCAGAACGAACTACTGGATCCCAATACAATTGATTTGGCCTTTTTAAAGGGGAAATAATTCTATTTGGACGCTTACCATTTATTCCAGGCAGGAATGGTTGGAGGTATGGATTGGTCTTTTTCCCGGAAAAAAGGAAGGAGGTCGTTTTTTCAAGGCCGAGGCATCTGTTTTTTCAGCATATCTTTGATTTCAGTAAAAAGAAGATGCAAACCATCGCCTTTAATATGGTTTGGGAACAGCATTCTTTACGTTCCCCCTGTACCTTTTATAAGAGCCGTGCCAATTTCCTGACCCATGAAGAAGTATGTACCCATTTTAATGGTATTGACTGTCCTCAAGCTCAGTATTCAGGTGCTCGGCAACCGCAATTATGGCTTCCATCGGGATGAGCTGTTGCACTTGTCCGTCAGTGAACACCTTGCTTGGGGATATTTTGAGTTTCCGCCTTTTATCGCCTTACTCGGCAAGTTATCGTACTGGCTTTTTGATTATTCGCTATGGGGCACGCGCCTTTTCCCTACCTTGGCTGGGGTGGCCATCTTGGTACTGTGTGGTTTAATGGCCAAAGAAATGGGCGGCAAACCTAGGGCCGTTTTCCTTGCTGGGGTCGGTATTCTTGCCTTTTTGCCCTTTTATAGAAACCATACCCTCTTCCAGCCCGTGGCCTTTGACCAATTGTTCTGGACGATAGGCTTCTATTTCTTTATCAAGTTCATCAATACGCAACACAAAAAGTTCCTATTGCTTATGGGCCTCAGTTTGGGTATGGGCCTCATGAATAAGTATACGATGCTGGTGTGGGCCTTTGGCCTGTTCATATGCTTATTTAGCTATCAAAGGAGTAGACTATTTAAAAACCAATGGCTTTATATTTCTGGTATTATGGGGCTATTGTTGTTTCTACCCAATATCATTTGGCAGGCTCAGCATGACTTTCCACTAGTACTACACTTAGAGACGCTCAAAACCAATCAATTGGAGGGGATAAACCCTTGGACGTTCCTTCTCGACCAAGTCGAAATGTTCCCTACCTTTCTCCTATTTACTTTCGGGTTCATCGGTTTGTTCTTTACGGAACAACTGAAACCCTATCGTAGTATTGGTGTTGCCGCTTTGGTCATATTTCTTACGCTATGGTTAGTGAAATCAAAAACCTACTACGTATTTGCCCTCTACCCCGTCCTATTTGCCGCAGCAGGGGTGACCCTCACGCATTGGATGCGAAAACGACCAGCTTGGATCTATGTTTTAGCTGCATCCGTCTTTCTGCCTATGGCCTTTTTTATTCCTGACCTTACCCCTATACTACCCATTGAAAAATTTGTGCGATACGCCGATGTGCAGGAGCACAATGGTTGGGTTGAACTCACCAGCGATTATGCGGATATGTTCGGTTGGGAGGAACAGGTGCAGTTGGTGGACAGTGTATATCAGTCACTTCCGCCAAAAGAACAGAACCATTGTGTTTTGTGGGCAGAAAACTATGGAGAGGCCGGGGCGCTCAAAATTTTAGGAAAGCGATACAATCTTCCAAACCCCATTAGCAGGCATGGCAGCTTTTGGACATGGGGCTATGGAAACCAGGATGCCGATGTATGGATTAGTCTAGGAAACGAAACGCCCTCAGTGGAATACGTTTTTAAGGAAGTGGAACTGGTAAAAATCATTACCCACAAATACGCTATCAAAGAGGAAAACGGAATTCCCCTTTATATCTGCCGAAAGCCGAAAATCGATATCGCCCAGTGGTGGGCAGCGTATGAGGACCATGTCTTTGATTGATTCCCCGGTTCAGGCAATCCTTGGACTAGGGTCCATAGGCAACGCCTGTAACCATGGCCCTCAAATCCGTATCTTTGCCGACTGGAAAAGGAAGATGCAGCCCATTCATTCAAAAACACTTCAAGATTTAGAATTTCCCACGGTATTGGAACAGCTTGCAGCATGCTGTAACACCGAACTGGGCAAAGCAACTGCGCTGGAATTACAGCCATTGGCGGATAAAGAAACCCTGTTGACCGAATTGGGGCAGACCTCAGAATATTTGGCCTCCTTTACCAATGAAAACCGCATTCCCAACCACGGGTTCGACTCCATTTCCAAGGAGTTAAAGCTCCTTCCAATCGAAAATACGGTGCTTGAAGTTTCAGGCTTTCGTAGAATTTCGCATCTCTGTACCACCATTTCCCTGCATAAAAAGTTCTTTAAAAAATTCAAGGAATATTACCCCCTGTTGTTCGCAGCAACCGAAGGTATACAAGAAAATACACCTATCCCCAATGAAATTGGGCGCATCATCGATAAGTTTGGGGAGATACGGGATAGTGCCTCGGCGGATTTGAAACGCATTCGAATGGATATCAATACGGTTCGCGGCAAGATCAACCAAAGTTTTGGAGCAGCCCTATCCCGCTATCAATCTGCTGACTTTTTGGATGATATCAAAGAGTCCATTGTTGAAAACCGTCGGGTATTGGCCGTCAAGGCCATGTACCGCCGGAAGGTCAAAGGCACCGTCATGGGGAATTCCAAAACGGGGAGCATTGTCTATATCGTCCCTGAGACCACCTTACAGTACAGCACCGAACTCAGTAATCTGGAGTTTGAGGAAAAGGAAGAGATTCGGCGCATTTTGTTGGAGCTGACCAACTACATTCGTCCCGAAGCACCATGCTTGGATACCTATCAGTATTTTTTGACCCATATTGATGTGACAGCTGCCAAGGCCAAATACGCTTCGGAAATGGATGCCTTGCTTCCAAAAATCAATACGCAACGCACCCTATTTTTGCGTGATGCCTATCACCCCCTCCTCTATCTGACCAACAAAGCGAAAAAGGAAAAGACTTGGCCCCAGACCATTGAACTGGAGCAAAACAATCGCATCATCGTAATTTCAGGACCCAATGCCGGAGGGAAAAGCATCACCTTAAAGACCATTGGATTACTTCAAGTAATGCTTCAATCAGGGCTTCTAATTCCGGTTCATGAAAGAAGTTCGGTGTGTTTTTTCGACAAAATCTTAACGGATATTGGGGATAACCAGTCCATTGAAAACCACTTGAGCACCTACAGCTATCGATTGAAAAACATGAACCAGTTTTTAAAGCGGTGCAATAGCAATACCTTGTTTTTGATCGATGAGTTCGGTACCGGTTCCGACCCCGAATTGGGCGGTGCCTTGGCAGAGGCCTTTCTCGAGGTATTTTACGAGCGTGAGGCCTTTGGGGTGATTACCACGCATTATGCCAACCTAAAGCTATTGGCCAATGAACTGCCCTATATGACCAATGCCAATATGCAGTTCGATAACCGCACTCTGGAACCCACTTTTAAATTGGTGCTTGGTGAAGCAGGGAGTTCCTTTACGTTTGAAGTGGCCCAAAAGAACGGCATCCCCTACTCCCTAATCAACAAGGCCAAAAAGAAAATTGACCGTGGCAAGGTGCGATTTGATGCCACGATCTCAAAGCTCCAAAAGGAACGTTCCAAAATGTCCAAAACGGAATCCCGATTGCAAGACGAGGAAACCAAGGCCAAAGAGGAAGCGGCAAAACTGGAGAAACTGAATGCAAAAATCAAGTCAAAATTGGAGAACTACCAAGAACTCTACGACCACAACCAGCGCATGATACACCTTGGCAATAAGGTCAATGATAGTGCCGAGCGCTATTTTCATGACAAAAAGAAACGTCCTTTGATCTCAGAACTATTGCGTATCGTGGAAACGGAGAACAGCAAGCGTAAAAAATCCTCCGTTAAGGAGGCCAAGGCCAAAAAGGCGGTCAAGAAACAAACGGCCAACGAACTCCAACAGAAAATCGTAACGGTCCGCAAAGAAAAGGCGATTAAAAAGAAAAAAGCAGTGCAAGCTGAAAAGGCGAGACCCCGACCTATATTTAAAATTGGGGACCGTGTACGCATGCACGATGGCAAGGCTGTGGGCAGTATCGATACCTTGGAAAAAGGAAAAGCCGTGGTCAATTACGGTATCTTCACCACTAATGTCAGCGTGGAGCTGTTGGAATTGGTCCAGGCCAAGAAATGATACCATTCCTTTTTGAGTCATCGGGCCTTAGCTGGTAAAAATTTATCAGAACATGCTCATTTTTTTGCATAAAATTGTCAGTGACCATATTTCATGCTACTTTGCTAGGAATTAAATCCTAAATCAATGAAACAAAGTATTATTCTAGCCGCTATCAGTCTGTTCCTTATCACCTCTTGTCGTACAAAATCAGAATCCGCTTCGGAAGCCGAAAGCGTGGCGGAAGCTAGCCAAGAAATGGAGGTTCAAACACCTGATTTTCAAATCTCATTGGCCCAATGGTCGTTTCACAATGCGTTTTTAGGGCCTAAAAAAGAGGGATATTTTGAATGGTTTGTAAAAACTTTACAAGAATCGCCTGATGATGTACTGTTGGGTGATGCCGACCCAAAGGATTTTCCACAAATGGCTGCCAAATTTGGCGTCAATTCCATTGAGCTGGTAAACACTTTCTATTACGGCAAAGTGGATGACCAGGCCTTTTGGGACGATTTTAAAAAACGTTGTGATGACGCTGGGGTAACTGTTGGATTGATTATGTGTGATGCCCTGGGTAACCTCGGGGATGCGGATCCTGAAGCCCGCCAAAAGACCGTGGAAAACCATCATAAATGGGTGGATATCGCCAAGTTCTTGGGGGCACATTCCATTCGCGTCAATGCAGCAGGGGCAGGAAGTGCCGAAGAAGTGGCCGCCAATGCTGTTGATGGTCTTACCCAATTAGGGGAATACGGAGAAAGTAAAGGCATCAATATCTTAGTGGAAAATCATGGTGGGTATTCTTCAGATGGGTCTTGGTTGTCCGGGGTTATGGCCCAAGTGAATATGGACAATGTAGGTACCCTTCCCGATTACGGTAATTTCTGTATGGAGCGCGGTCCTGGGGCTTGCGTCCATGAATACGATAGATACAAAGGCATGGCCGAGTTAATGCCCTACGCCAAAGGGGTAAGTGCCAAATCCCATGATTTTGACGAGCAAGGCAATGAAACCAGTACCGATTTCTACAAAATGTTGAAAATTGTTAAAGATTCGGGTTTCAAGGGGTACATTGGCATTGAATACGAAGGCCGCGTCCTTTCGGAAGAAGAAGGCATCGAGGCTACCTTGGCCCTATTACGTAAGGCCATAGACAGTATAGGATAAAGCGTACCAACCTTCCCAGTGCAGCATTCATTTAGAATAAGAACAGCCGGCATCAGATTGTTGAATCCACAACCTGAGCGGCTGACTTCCGACATGTCATTTCGAAATGAACGAAGCGATTGAGAAATCTAGCCTGGTCCAAGAGATTTCTCACATACGTTCGAAATGACTGCAATAGATTCCCACTCTATTGCTTATCGATACATAAATTTCGTTAATAGAATACCTATGCAGCGAGGCAACTTGGAATAGATAACTTCAAACTGGGTTTTCGCAATAAAAACAGCCGGCATCAGATTGTTGAATCCACAACCTGAGCGGCCGACTGCATAGCTAAATCATTTAAAGCGCATAAGGTCCTTCATCGCCCCCAACCAAATTACGAATGGACATTAGTTCATCCGTGGTAAAATATAAGATGCGTTGTATGGAGTTGCCATTGATATTCATTTTACAAGCCGCTTCCACCGACCCTCTTACTTCACTTAAATCTTTCTCTGATTCCCAACAATTGAAATCTCCAAAACCAAGGGGTCCACTTGGTGTTGTTACTGAATACGGGTTGTAATAATTTCGTCTACTATAGGTGGTCCCATTCGTATCCATCGGGAAAAAATAAGACGAAGTCACCTCTCCACCAATGAGGCTAGTAAAGAAGCTCTCCGTATAAATTCCTACAGGTTGCTCATACCTGCCAAGTCTTGCTGCGGCCTTGATTCCTTTGCCGAAGAGTGGAAAAGACACGCAATCCACATCCCGCCCCTCGGGACCAATAAAGGATCCATCGGCAAAATTGCTGTTGACCTCATTTTCACTCGAAAAATTATCATTCACCACCCATCTGCGGTTTGTTCCATTACTTTGCCTGTATGTTCCAATGGGTGCCATTGGCATGCTCTGAACACCATTGTAATCGTATTCCAAAACTTCAAATTCAGTGCCCTGTTCATTAAAAATGTAAATTTCATCCAAGAACTGGCGTAAAGCAGCACCAACACTATCAAAAGTTGTAACGCCCAAAGGGGCACTAGCATCTTTAATACTGTAAGGGTCGGAGACAGCGCCACTAGATGCATCAAATATAACATAGTCCGTACCCGCACCATTAAAAATAGCGGTGTACTCATTTTGAATTTGGGTGGCAGCCCCAATACCATCTTCAAAGAGATCTACGAGGTTGAAATAGAGCACTGGTGGCAAAACCCCTTTTAATTGGCACTCTACCACTTCCATTTCGGTAGAAATATTGGTGCCCACTTGCTTGGAAGGGTCCTCTAAAGAGTAAACCTCATAGGACAAAGGCAAACCCGTTCTGATATCCGTACTTGCTGCCAACATATCCGCAAGATCTCCAATATTGGTCTCTCCCAGGCCAGAAAAGGTATTTTGGGAATCCCCTCCATAGGCAATCACCTTAATCTTAAGGTCTTCCATTTTCTCCATGCTATCGGTTTCCAAATTCCCTTCAATTTCCTTATCAAAACTTTTATACGATGCATCAATTTGGGTATTCATGACCTCCAAGGAAGAGGTGGATTCAATCAACATATAGAAAATTCGGCCGTAGGTGACCTTTTTGATGTAGGTAGCAGGATTGTCCGCTTGGATAAAGCGATCCAAATCGGCGGGGGTTACACTACTATCAAAGACGTCATCATAACTGGTAGGAAAATCGTAACTAACATCATAGTACGACTGATAAAGCCGAACCAATACGCGGTTGTAGGTCTGATCCTGACTGAAGGATAGTTTTCCTTCGGCCTTTACGCCATAACCTTCAAACGAAAGTCCCATTTGGAGGGCGACCTGTTTTTCGGAAAAAACATTTTCATAATCCAGGTCAAAGTTTGCAGGCACCACCCCAGAACTTCCCGCAATAATGTCGTTCATGGCCTGTCTTACTTTAGACTCGCTCATCTCATCCAGGTCTTGGGAGGCTTCCGGGTTTCCATCATTTAGATTGTAGGATATACTACCTCCTGCCCTCTTTAAGGGAATCCCTTGCGGCTTTACATCATTGATGGTCTTGCCCTGCAATAAGGCTCCCGGAAAGATTTCACTGGCGACACCTCCAAGGGTTTGAAAGTCCCCGGTACCATCGGTGACACTTACCGTTCTGGACGTACAAATAAAACGTAGTGTTTCGGAATCTGAACCTGTTCCACTGGTGTAGTCATCAGAATAGGGCTCCCCTTCGGCAAGGACGTCATCCGTTCGGGATTGGGGAAACTCCTCGAACTCCCCTCCCTTTTCCACTACTGCATTAAAGCTTGTAGGTGCAGGGCCATCATCATCTTGGGAAATGGGGTCGTCGTCCAACATCATTTCTGGGTCATCACTATCACTGCTACAGGACATAAAGAGCAACATAAAGACTGCCATAAAAATGAGCAGCCTTGCATGGGATTGATTTGTTTTCATCATTTCTAGTTTTTGGATTCAACACTTCGAAATTATTGGGCAGTCCAGGCCAAACCTAAATACGTCCATGGACAAAACATGGACAATACGGGCATGAAACAGGATTTTAGGGTATAGACAAGAAGGTTTACCAACTAATAAAGTACTTTTTTAATAAACTAAAAATCAGATATTTAAATAATTTATAGTTTTTTTTGACATGGACAGAAACATGGACAAACCATGGAC
>JBCDBE010000063.1:0-21530 GCA_039184365.1 Bacteroidota bacterium
CTGCAATTGGGGGAAAGGGACATTATCTTTAAGCTGGCCGGTGCCATTGGACCTATTCGCGATATTCTGAAAAAAAACGGATTGCTAAAGATTATAGGACAAGAGAATATCTACGTAAGAACGGCCGAAGCGTATGCCGATAGTCTTGAAAAAATAGAACGCACAGCCCTGCAGGAAAAAGTTTCGGTGCAGCATCGATGAGCCGATGTAACCTTTAATTCCATGGTGCGATTTCCATTTTGAGTTTTAGTTGTCGGACAAATAGCCACTATTGGGCAGCTTCCCAGCCAATCATGGCCGTTTTTCTTGTATTGCCCCAAGCATAACCACCGATGTCACCAGAAGATGTTATAACGCGATGACAGGGAATTAAAAATGCCACAGGATTACTGCCAATGGCTGCGCCTACTGCTCTTGATGCCTCTGGTGCTACTATCTCCTTGGCGATGGCCCCATAGGTGGTCAACTTACCTTGCGGTATTTTCAAAAGGGTTTCCCAAACCTTCAATTGAAAAGGAGTTGCATTAAGGTGCAATTTTATTTGATTCAGTTTGCTCCAATCGTTTTGGAAAATGAACAAAGCATCTTGCTGCAATTTATCCACGACCTGTTTGTAGGAGGCCTTGGCAAAACGACCTTTTAATTTGGCCAAGGCTTTTGTCTCATCATCAATAAACGCCATATGGCAAACCCCTTTGGAAGTAGAAGCTACGATGAGGTTTCCAAATGGACTTTCAGCAAAACTGTAATTGATGGTAAGGCTTTCTCCGGCATTCTTAAATTCCCCGGGGGTCATGCCCTCAATAGTAATAAATAGGTCGTGTAATCGTCCTGTTCCGGACAAACCGGTTTCCAATGCGGTATCAAACAAAGTAGCCTGCTGCGCTTTTAATAGCTGTTTCGCGTATTCCACGCTGATGTACTGCATAAATTTCTTGGGACTTACCCCTGCCCACTCACTGAACAATCGTTGAAAGTGATACGGGCTTAAATGTACACGTTCAGCAATATCGTTCAAGGAAGGTTGTTCTTTAAAATTGTTTTTGATATACGTGATGGCTTCCGCTATACGATCGTAGTTCAATTGTTGCTGGGTATTCATATCCTCTATTTTTATACCTCAAAAGTAGGCTGAAGCTTCTGCCCTTAAAACCCGATTCTTGCTCTATTTCTTTTTGTGTTTTTGACCTTTGGGTGTCTTGCGAAACGATACTTAGGCGCTATTTTAAGAAGATTAATTTTTAAATTGTGACCAATGTTACTTTTTCTTTGCTCGGTTACTCCTACTTTTGAACCATAATTTAGTACAATGAACATAGAGCAGATATACACCGGATGTTTGGCCCAAGGGGCCTATTATATTGAAAGTGGGGGAGAGGTGGCCATTATAGACCCACTTCGCGAGGTACAGCCGTATCTGGAGCGGGCAAAACGTGATAACGCCAAAATCAAATACATTTTTGAGACCCATTTTCATGCTGATTTTGTGAGCGGTCATGTTACCTTGTCAAAAGAATCGGGCGCGCCAATTATTTATGGTCCCAATGCGAATCCCTCTTTTGATGCGATCATTGCGGAGGACGGCCAGGAATTCCAATTGGGGAAGCTCACATTCGTTGTGTTGCATACACCAGGACATACCATGGAAAGCACGACCTATCTCCTCAGGGACAAAAATGGAAAGGACCATGCCATTTTTAGCGGGGATACCCTTTTTCTGGGGGATGTTGGTCGACCGGACCTTGCCCAAAAGGCTGCCGATATGACCCAAGAGCAGTTGGCGGGAATCCTTTTTGATAGTTTACGAAGTAAAATTATGCCATTGGCTGATGATGTTATTGTATATCCCGCCCATGGAGCGGGTTCGGCTTGTGGTAAGAACATGATGAAGGAAACCGTAGATGTTTTGGGTAACCAAAAGAAAATGAACTATGCACTGCGTGCGGATATGACCCGCGAGGAATTCATCAGTGAAGTTACGGATGGCCTTTTGCCTCCACCGCAATATTTTCCCTTGAACGTTAAAATGAACAAAGAAGGCTATGATGATATCGAGCAGGTATTGGAGCGGGGAACCGTAGCACTTTCCCCCGATGCATTTGAAGCCGCTGCCAATGAAACAGGGGCCGTAGTTTTGGATGTACGTCATCAGAACGATTTTGCCCAAGCCCATGTGCCGCGTTCCATTTTTATAGGCTTAAACGGTAGTTTTGCCCCATGGGTAGGCGCTTTGATTGCTGATGTAAAGCAGCCTATTTTGTTGATTGCCCCTAAGGGCAAGGAAGAAGAAACCGTTACCCGTTTGTCCAGGGTGGGTTTCGATGGTACCCTTGGCTTTTTGGAGGGAGGTCTGGAAGCTTGGAAAATGGCTGGTAAGGAAACGGATACGGTCACCAGTATCGATGCCGAAACGTTTAAGGCCCATGTGGAAGCCAAAGTCCCTGTTTTTGACGTGAGAAAACAAACGGAGTATAATGCGGAACATCTGGAAGATGCCCATTTGACCCCTTTGGATTTTCTGAACGATCATTTAGCCGAATTTCCTTCCAACGATACTTTTTATGTCCATTGTGCTGGGGGATACCGCAGTATGATAGCGGCTTCCATATTAAAAAGTCGGGGAATCCATAATTTGATCGATGTTGCGGGTGGGTTTGGTGCCATTAAAAAAGTGGGCATTCCTACAACGGATTTTGTTTGTCCAACCACTCAAAAATCGTAAAAATGCAAACAATACTACACATCCAAAACCTTAAATGCGGGGGTTGTGCGACCACCATTAGGAATAAAGTAGAAGAGCTGCACGGCGTTGATAGCGTTGAGGTGAATGAATCTGAAAGCACTGTAATGGTCAATCATGCACAAGAAAATGTACTTTTGAGCGTAAAACAAAAGCTGGCAGCATTGGGTTATCCCGAAGTAGATGCACAAAATGGCTTGTTCACCCAGGCAAAATCTTTTGTTAGTTGTGCCGCTGGCCGTTTATCCAAACAACTATGAAGCCCTATGCCCTTTGTTTCGTATTGTTACTTTTCGGTCTTTCTTGTAAGAAGAATACGCCGGCAGAAATCATCATTGTAGATAAGGAATTTTTGCAAGAAGAAGTTTTAGGCAAAGACGTACAATTGGTGGATGTAAGGACCCAAGAGGAATATGAATCGGGCCATATTGACGATGCTATAAATTTTAATATCATCAATAATGAGCTTTTTTTAGAGCAAATTGAAACGTTGGAAAAAGACGAACCTGTCTATCTGTATTGTAAAATGGGCGGTCGAAGCAATCGGGCCGCACAATTGCTCAAAGACCAAGGGTTTACTGAAATCTATGATTACTCAGCAGGATATAATGATTGGGTGTTGGACTAATGGGCGATACTCTTGATGCCAGGTATTGGAACACACGCTATAAAGAGAACCGACTGGGGTGGGACATTGGGTATCCATCTACCCCCTTAAGGTCTTATATTGATCAGCTTGATGACCCATCCCTTCAGATATTGATTCCAGGTGGGGGCAACTCCTATGAGGCCGAATACCTGTTTCAAAATGGATTCACCAATACCTTTGTCGTGGATGTGGCCCAGACGGCCAAGGACAATTTTTTGAAACGATTTCCCAATTTCCCAGGACATCAGTTTTTTGTGCAGGATTTTTTTGGACTTAAGGGCCAGTTTGATCTGATTTTGGAACAAACGTTTTTCTGTGCGTTGCACCCTTCACTTCGCAAAGCGTATGTCCAAAAAACGTACGAATTATTGAAACCCCAGGGGAAACTGGTTGGGGTATTGTTTGATTTTCCCTTGGATGGAGGGCCGCCATTTGGGGGTACAAAAGAAGAATACGCAGCACATTTTCAACCTTTTTTTCAGTTGGCGGTTTTAGAACGATGTTACCATTCCATTCCACCACGCCAAGGTAGTGAACTGTTTATGAAGGGCGTGAAGCTTGAAAGTTCAGCAGTACCCCAACGACCAAAATACTATGGCAAATTTTAATGACATTATTTCCAGTGAAAAACCTATACTAATTGATTTTTACGCTACTTGGTGCGGCCCCTGTAAAACCATGACACCCATTTTGGAACAGGTGAAGGACGAGGTTGGAGATACGGCAAGGATCATTAAGATCGATGTGGACAAGAACCAAGCACTCGCCTCCAAATATCTGGTACGGGGCGTACCTACACTCATGGTCTTTAAAAATGGCAAACTGCAATGGCGGCAATCAGGTGTGGTGTCGGCCAAGCTGCTGGTCGAACAATTATCCTAATCAATCAATTCATCGGTTACCACCAAGGTGTATTCAAATCGATTCTCAGAAGGTTCTTCAAAAAGCCAGAGATTATCGTCAATTGGTGCCTGCTCATAGGAAAGGATAAAATCGGAATCGACATTTTTAAAAAGTTGTATCGTCGAAAATTCAATAGTTTCAGACGGCCGAATGGGTAAGGTCTCACTATTCAAATCGCTGCGAAATAAAACTGCTGTTTGTGCATCAATTTCGATTAAACGGTTTTCAAAACCAAAGAAAAATAACGAGGTGTTCGTTTCATTTTGAATAAAATAGCTGGTCTCAAAACCGCTTAGGTCATCCTCTTCACATTGAAAGGCAAATAATAGTGGCAACAGGAGTACAAAACAGATTTTTCTCATCGGGGCTTTATAGGAAGATGTAAGATACGGTAATCGTTGCGCAATGGCATCGTTTGCTGTGGTTATGATTTTTTGAACCCATGTGTCAGTTGCCCCCAGAACCCTTTGGGCATTTTTTGATCCCCTGGATACCCCAACGGAATTTTACCCCCCGCTTCCGGAATGTAGTTGGTGCCAAAAAGATAATCCCAAAGGCTGAGGCTCAATCCAAAATTGACCCCATATTTCCCTTCGGGAAGTTTATACGAATGATGGTACAGGTGCATTACTGGATTATTAAAAACATATTTGAAGGGCCCGTAGGTCAATTGGATATTGGCGTGATTTAAATGACCTATGGCAATAGCGGCAAAGTGGACAATGTAGGCCTGTTCGGGTTCAAAACCGCCCAATAACATGATTCCAAAGGTTTTTAAAGGTTTGTAGAGGATGTTTTCCATCCAGTGGTAGCGCAAATGCGCGGCAAAGCCCATCTCCTTTACGCTATGGTGCACCTGGTGAAACCGCCATAACAACGGAAATTTATGTAAGGCGATATGGGTGAGCCATTGTACAAAATCCAGCAAGATAAAAAAGACCAAAAGCTGCAGCCACATGGGCCAACTGACCACGGATATCAATGCCAGGCTATGCGTTGAAACCCCCATCCGTCCAAAACCAATTTCCAGCATATTGTACACGCCTTGTATGACTATGGCAAAAACAAAAAAGTTGAAGAACATATAAAATCCGTCCAACCAAAAGTCCTTTCTAAAAATGGACTGGGTTTTTCGCCATGGGAACAAAATTTCCAGAACCCAAACCATCAAAGAAATGGCAATTAGCCCCCAAAAATAGTTTTTGTACCAAGGTACTTCAAACAGTACGGATTTCCAGGTATAATTTATAGTACCATTAAATCCGTTTAAAAATGCTTCCCAATAGATTTCCATTTTTACTCTAGTTCATACCATTCCACATTGGTGAGGTTCTGACGTCGACCTTTGCTTTCAGGGCCATAATTTTTTGCCAGATAAGCAACAATGAGCTCTTCATTTTTCCCTAAATCCCAAAGGTTTTGTGTTTCTTGCATCCATTTAATTGTGGCCCGCCAACCTTCTTTGTTCAATCGGTTTTGGGTGACCAATTTTCCGGAATGGCACTGCGTACAGTTCTGGGTGACCTCGACCATTCCTACGTCATCAACAAATCCGAACAATTCCGCTAAGGAACTATTGGCAAGGACGGTATCTTTAACCTTTTCGTTTTTTTCCGAACCCTCCTCCAGAGGAATTTTATCCGGTGTATTCCATTCGTCCGGATTGTTCATATAGTATAAAAGTCCAAGTATCACAACTCCGATAAGTGCCACAATGGTAATGACAAAATTGGTCAGTAGCGATACCTGCTTTTTTGAGTTTTCATCCATGTTAAATTATTTTGATCGCTATGCGATGACAAGCGTTGTTCAAATATCCTTTAGGATTCCAACCTGGCAAAACCATGGGCTGACTTTTTTGTTCAGAATCCGTTGCTCTTGCCCAAATTTCATAGTATCCTTTTTTTGGAAATTGAAGGTTGGCCGTAAAGTGTTGCCACGCTAACCGATTCACTGGTTTTTCCAAAGTGCAGGCCTTCCAGGTACTTCCAAAGTCAATGGAGTATTCCACTTTGGATACCTCCAGTTCCCCTGCCCACGCATGGCCATGGATGCATAAGGATTTTCCAATAGTTAGTAAGGCACCACTCCTGGGATAGGTAATAAGCGATTTGACGGGCATGGACTCTATGATGCACATGTTTTCAGCCTTCACGTCACTGCCAGGGGCTACTGTTTCACAGGGTATGCGATAGGAGTAACCCCCCATTTTGGCACCATCATGAACTTTGTTTCGGACACTAATTCCACTGACCCATTTACCCGAAGCGGACGCGGGCCAACCTCCACAAACCAAACGCAATGGGGAGCCATGGGCCAAGGGAATGGCCTCCCCGTTCATTTTATAGGCCAAAAGCGTTTCGTCCTGTAGCGCCTTTTGTATGGGAACACCCCTGGAAATAGGTTCTTTGGTCGGGTCCCCGCTTAAATGGGTGTCTGCGGCATGGTATCCGATATAGATTGCTTTGTCGGTGATGCCCACATCCTCCAGGACATCGCGCAGGCGCACCCCCGTCCACTGGGCACAAGAGACCGCTCCAACCGTCCACTGGTTGCCTTTGGCAGGGGGATCAAATTCACTTCGGCCATTCCCTCCGCATTCCAAAGTAAGTTGATAAGTATAGGGCCTGAATTTAGTCTTTAGCTCTTCTAGGGAATACGTCTTGGATTTACTGACAGCTTCACCATCAATGGTCAATGCCCATGAATTCTTGTCAATGTTTTCAGGAATTCTGCCATTGTTCCTGACAAACATGTACTTGTTGGGAGTAATCTTATCGTTTAGGAGATGCGCCTTGGCCTCAATGTTCCAAGGGCGGTCATTTAAAACAATCATTTCCTTGTCCTTATCAAATAGGGAAAAAGGGTCCGGGTCTTGAAATGCCACTGGTAAGTATCCCTTTGGCATTTTATGGGAAAAAACGATAGGTGCCCCCAAAACGGTCACCATTCCGGCCTGCGTTAAACGCTTTGAAAAATCCCTTCTCTTCATTTAAAATCGCTCAGCTAAAACTAAAATAAAAATAGTGATTGTTGTGTAACCTCGGTCACCAAATGAAAACATGGCCTAGGCTTACATTTGAAGATGAGTTTAAAGAACTGGCAAAAACTGCTATTGGTCTGTCTTGTCTGCGCAAGCTTGGTAATCGCAGCGGTTTTAATCATTGAAATGTTGAACTAAATTTTATAAATGTGAAAAAGAATATGGGCGGCATGGACCGCATTGTTCGTTTTATTGTTGCCGCGGTGGTAGCGGTACTGTATTTTGCAGGTATGATACAAGGTACTTTGGCCTATGTATTATTGGGCCTAGCTGGTATTTTTGTCTTGACGTCATTTATAAGCTTCTGCCCTTTATACGCTCTGGTGGGTTTGAACACATGTAAGACGAAAAGCTGAGAAATATCATGCTTTTTGGGCAGCAGATGCCTTAGTTTAGAGGAAAGTTTAAGCAAATGGACGCGCTGGTATATATATCTTCAATTACGTTGGATTATTCGTTGGCGGCCATTGGTTCTGGTATCATGGTGGTGGCCTTGTTGGTTCTAGCTGAGTTTGCGCTTCCTGAAAAGTACTAATCAAAAACGATTTTTATGAATACGTTGCAAAACATAGTTCTTGTTGCCTGGGACAACGGTGTTATGATGATTGGGGTTTTTGCGCTTGTGGTCATATTTTTGATTGCGGCTGTTATGGCGTTAATGAATAGCGGTAAGAATTCTTGAGCCTCAATACTACTTCAATTTGTACTTTTCGGTAGTTTCGTACTACCGAGGATATTCTTTTTATTATAAACTGGATGGAATTTATTTTAAAACCTTGGCCATGGTATGTTGGCGGGCCTTTGATTGCCCTGACCATGGCACTCTTGATATTACTTGGAAAGCGATTTGGAATGTCGTCCAATCTCAGGACCATATGTACCGTAGCGGGCGGCCATAAAGTCGCAGAGTTTTTCCGATTTGATTGGAAAGCCCAACGATGGAATCTCATCGTAGCCTTTGGTGTGGCCATTGGAGGGTTCTTGGCTAAAAACCATTTAACCGAAAGTGATCATGTAACGATCAATGCAACTTCGGTGAAAGAATTAAATGATATGGGATTTTTGAGTGCTGGAAACGCCTATATGCCTGAAGAATTTTTCAGCGGCAACGCATGGTTACATCCCAAGGTTTTGGGCATTCTAATCATTGGTGGTTTCTTGGTTGGTTTTGGTGCCCGTTATGCTGGTGGATGTACATCCGGGCATGCCATTTCAGGGTTGAGCAACCTTCAGCTGCCATCATTAATAGCGGTCATTGGCTTTTTTGTAGGCGGTTTGGTTATGGTTCATATCCTATTTCCCTTAATCTTTTGAAATGAGGAATTTAATTTATCTGGTGGTAGGCCTATTTTTTGGGGTGGTATTGTTTAAATCTGAAGCGGCCTCTTGGTTCCGGATTTATGAGATGTTCCGGTTTGATAGTTTTCATATGTACGGTATTATGGGTTCAGCCTTGTTTCTCGGTATTATTTCCACAAAGGTTGTGAAACACAACAAGACCACCTCTTTTTTTGGTGAACCCATAACCATAGCCGATAAGGAAAAGTCGGTTGTCCGCTACGCCATAGGGGGCGTTTTGTTTGGTTTGGGTTGGGCCTTGGCAGGGGCTTGCCCTGGACCTATGTATGTTTTGGTAGGTGCAGGGTATTGGCCTATTCTAGTGGTATTGCTCAGTGCGGTTTTGGGAACCTTTTGCTATGGCCTATTGCGGTCAAAATTGCCTCATTGAGCAATTCTGTTGTAGTTTTGTCCCATAAAATGGTCGATTATTAAGAAAACATATTCCATTTGTATCATCGAAGATGATATGGTCTCCCAGTTTGCCTCCCGCTATTGTTTGGAACAATTTGCCAAAGAGACCTTTATAAT
The DNA here is from genome assembly GCA_039184365.1 of Bacteroidota bacterium. GTDB lineage: Bacteria > Bacteroidota > Bacteroidia > Flavobacteriales > Flavobacteriaceae > Croceivirga. The sequence continues at coordinate 9,205 of JBCDBE010000063.1, forward strand.
TTCCACGTTTGATTCTGCGGAAATGGCCCTTGAAGCCTTCCAAAAACGAATGGCGGAAAACGAAGTTTTGCCAGAGCTTATTTTTTTGGATCTTGGTTTGGATGAAATGGACGGCTGGGGATTTTTGGAGGCTTTGCAAATACTCTTAAAAGACAAGACCATTCCAGAAATATATATTCTTTCAGCCTTTGGTAAGGCCAAGGACAGGGAGTTAGCCCAAAATCACCCCTTGGTCTTAGGGTATATTGACAAACCATTGACCAGAAATCGACTGGAAAAAATTTTTGAAACGCGGAAAGTTTAGCTATCACCGGTCACCTTTTGCAAATCAAATTCAAACTTGTTGTGTATAAAGAGTACCAGTATCCCAAAGAGTACGGCGCTTAGAATAAGTGCATTGTTCACAATTCCATCAACCGTGAACGAAATTTTAATCAAAATCGTGGAAATGGCAAACCCTGAGTTTCTTATGATTTTATGAAACTTATCGGAATAATAAAAAGAAGCCAAGAGCAACAAGACATCAACGATAATCAGTACGGTAAAAAATTCGTCAAAAAAGACGTCGTTGATGTCAGAAAATGAAGTTCCGCCATTTTCATAATTGGTAACGATAGCGAAGGTCCAATTATAAAAGGTATACACACCTAAACCTACCAATATAGGCACCAAAAGGGAGGCTATCCCTTTCTTAAGTTGGATAAATCGTTTAATACTGGCCTTTTCAGAGGTTTTTTTAAGTGATTCACCATACATTTCCCTCCTTTTTATCATGGAGTAAAACAAATAGATGAAAAAGAACAATAGTAAAGAGGAAAGCACATCGTAGGTAAACTGCAAATCATTTTTGATAGTAAACCAATCGGAAGAAAGCTCAAGTTGAGAGAGGTCCTTAAAGATTCGCCTAATTACAATTAATGTGATGATTTCGTACTGTTTGCCAATATAGGAGGAAATGGATTTAGGTAAAAAGAAGATCAACAAATAGACCTCATAAATCAATACAAAGGAAAAGGGCGTGTAAATTGCCGCAATCGGATTTTTGAAAAATTTGGAGTCCAGATCAATTAGCTGTTGTTGGACCAAGAAGATCAATGCAAGGTGGATAAGATAACTTGCTATAGCAATGGACAAGGTGATTTTTTCACTGATTTTTTTCGATTCGCTGGAAAGCAAACCATCGAAAATCTTGTTCATTAAAGTGCCGGTTTTTTTCATAATTGTCATTTTTTGGGAAATACTTCCCCTATCATTCTGTTCAAGTGTTTCGGGTCAGGAAGGCCGTAATTTTATGGTTCATTAAACACTGATGTTAAAGTCCTGTCAAATACGACTTACAGGGCTTATCTACATTGTAAAATATAAAAATGTTTAATAAATTTACTAAAACATTAAACATTATTAAAATGGATTTGTTAATGCAGGCAAAGGAGTTCGAGAAAATGAAAATGAGTCATATGTCCACCAGTGACCGTGTCAAGGCATCAAGACATGCGAAGGAGTTAGTGCTGGCCATTAATGAAATTTATAAAAAGACCAAGGATTCTACTTTGATGGACGCCATGAAGCGCATAACGGAGAAAAAGAGAAAAATTGATAAAAGATTAAAAGGGCGTTTGACCGTTTGAAAGGGAAGGGTGCCGAAAGCGAGTATATTTAGGGAACTAAATTGCTATGAAAACGTTATACAGTAGAAGGGTATGTTGTTGGTTGGCCCTTCATTTCGGCACCCTATTTCCAAATCCTCATATGTTATTTAGTTGGCCTATCTACCCTTTCCCAAATCAAATTTGAGTCCAACCGAAAACTTGCGACGAAATCAAAATTACATTCCTCAGGACCCAGGATGGACAAAAATGTTTTACCATCAACTTTGTTGTACAGGTGATAGGTTTTGCCCACTGAGGGTTTAAAGTTGTAGTCGGATGCATATACCAATTGGTTGTACCTATAGCGTTCTTGTAAAGCCATGTACTTCTGCTTCAACTCTTCAAATTCTGCTGAAAGGTTATTGTTCACAGCTTGGATACCTTGCGTTTTCCAAGGCCCTAAACTTTCAATTCTTATAACGGGTGCACTGAGATTTGTGCCATACTCCTTAAGGCTGGCGTCATAGGATTTAGTAATTTCATTGAAAACGACGTTATCCGGTTTTTTACCCATAGTAAAGGACTTTAGATTACGGATTTAAGTAAGTTTTTTGATAATCTTTTTGCTCAATGGTGAAGTAATGGAATAGTAAAAATCAATAAAACTGCCTGTAGGTCCAACAAGATATTTTTGAAAGTTCCACCGAACCGTACTGTTCTTTTTTCCATTTAGATCGCTTCGGGTCAACCACTGGTAAAGGGGGTGCTGTTCCGGTCCTTTGACCTTTACTTTTTCCGTTATAATAAAACTTACCCCATAATTGCGCTCGCAAAAATTTTGAATTTCCAAGGCCGAACCACGTTCTTGGGAACCGAATTGATTACAGGGTACGCCAATGACCATTAATTGCTCCCTATGCCTTTGATATAGCTCCTCCAAGTCCTTATACTGCGGTGTGAAACCACATTTACTTGCAACATTAACAATGAAAATGTATTTCCCCTTAAAATCGGAAAAGTGTAGCGGTCGGCCATCCAATGTGTTGATTGCTATGGAATAGATGGGTTTCATGGGAGAAAGGTTGTACTGCTAAACGCCTCCAGTAGTTTCAAAACAACTCAATTGTTGATATAGTTGTGGAGTTCCTGGATTTTTTCAGCTGTATTGAATTGCCCACCATAGAATGAGGTTACCGTAGCGGAGGTATCATCTTTAATTCCCCTGGAGGAAACACAAAGGTGCTTGGCATCAATAATTACGGCAACGTCCTCAGTATTTAAAACGGTCTGGAGTTCTAAGGCAATCTGATTTGTTAAGCGTTCCTGTACCTGAGGTCTTTTGGCAAAATATTGCACGATCCTGTTCAATTTTGATAGACCAATGACTTTTCCAGATGAAATATAAGCCACATGGGCCCTGCCGATAATTGGGACAAAATGATGCTCGCAGTTGGAATAAAAGGTAATGTCTTTTTCAACCAACATCTGGTTGTAGTGATACTTGTTTTCAAATAGGGCTACTTTAGGTTTATTGGCTGGGTTGAGTCCGGAATAGATTTCATCTATAAACATTTTGGCAACACGTTTAGGGGTACCTTTTAGGGAATCGTCCGTTAAATCCAATCCCATCACATCCATGATTTCCCCAAATAGGATGGCAATCATTTCTTTTTTCTTTTGGTCAGGAATATCAAACGCCCCTTTTTTTAGGGGTGTTTCAATACCCGTGAATAGATGGTCATCCCCTATTTCCTCATGGGTCAATTGTTCCCATATGTCGTTGGTTTGCAATACTTCTTCCAACAAATTTTCGTGGTTCTTCATGTATTTCGATTTAAGAAACTTGGCGTTCTTTTTAAAAAATTAATATCGATTCAAAGCGTAAATCTATTTATTTCGTTTAATATTATTTGTTAAAGTTTAAACAAAATTAAATTTATTGTTTTTAATGCCTTTACAAATGGTATTTTCGTTTTGTTCATCAACTTGAAAACGAGCTTGGAGAAATCGGAATATAGAATTCACATTGTGGGAGCAGGGGTCAGTGGTCTCATCGCAGCACGGGTCCTGGAACAAAATGGTTACGCTCCCATTCTCCTTGAAGCAACACCTACCATTGGAGGTAGGCTGAAAACTGATTCTTACCAAGGGTTACCATTGGATTATGGTTTTCAGGTGGTTTTGTCAGCGTATCCCATGGTTCAAAAATATCTTGATCTTGAAGCCTTGGAGCCCTGTTATTTTGATTCAGGCGCCGTTATCCATATCGATGGAAGGGTTACACGGATTGGTGACCCGTTGCGAAATCCATATTTATTTTTTCCTACCCTTTTTAACAATGTTGCAACATTGGCCGATAAAATCAAGATATTTGGATTGCAACGGGCCCTTAAAAGAAAGAGCATTGAAGATATTTTCGAAACTCCCGAGCAAACCACCCTGCAGTATTTGCAAGGGAAAGGTTTTAGCGGAAAGGTAATCCGTCAGTTTTTCCTTCCTTTCTTTAGTGGAATTTTTTTGGAACATGAACTGAAAACGTCCAGTAGGATGTTTGAGTTTGTCTACAAAATGTTTGGAGAGGGCAAGGCATTTATTCCTAAAAAAGGGATTGGGGCCATACCCACCTACTTGAAAAACGGATTGAAAGAGACAAAAATTTGTTTGAATACCCAAGTAACATTGGTCAAAGACAACCACATCACCCTTAGGGATGGTTCCAAGTTGAACAGCCATTTTACCATCATAGCTACAGATCCCAACAGGTTGGTGGCGAATTTAAGGAATCAAAAAATTGCATGGAAACGTTGTGACACGCTTTATTTCAAGGTTTCCAAATTGAATTCGACAAATAAATTGATACGTTTGGTGGCTGATAAGGACGCTTTGGTAAACAATGTGGTGTTGGTTTCAAATCTATTGGGAGGGCCAACTAAAGACGAAGTTATTTCGGTTACCATCGTAAAACCCCATACTTATTCTAAAAAAAGGCTCATTGAAAAGGTCAGCGAGGAACTGCAGCAATTGTTCCAGTTTGAATCTTTGGATTTTATAGAACATTTTGCGGTCAATAAGGCCTTACCCGATATCTCAAACCTTAAAAATGACTTGACCCCCGAGGAGACCCGACTGACCACCCGTATTTTTTTGGCAGGGGACACCCTGCTCAACGGATCGCTGAACGCGGCCATGTTGAGTGGTGAACGCGCGGCCCAAGGTGTTATCCATCTATTGGAAGAAAGTCCCGATTTGGCACAGTTTACCTCGGAATACCTCTAAAACAAAAGTGGAAATTCAAAAAAATGGTGTAGTCCCCGAAAGAGTTTATGTGGCATTACTTAAAGACTTGGATTGGGACATGTTTATGTTTTTACAGTCTATTTTTTGGATTCCAACGGATTCGGATAATTATCCGATTGGTCTTCAACGGTATTGTCCAAACACGTAAAGTCTTTCTCAACCAGAAGGGAAAGCTCGCTTGGGTTGTTCCAGTCTGCTGAATTCCTGAATCCCACCCGTTCACTTGCTGCCCAGCCCTTCTGCTCTGATTTTGGGAAATAAATGGTTATCGCATTATCAACAAACTCAGCCTCAAGTTCCGTAATCCCAGCTTTTGCTACTAGGGCATAGGTCAATACCTTTGATTGAAAATGGGTCTCTTCGGAATAATTTCCTGTTTTACAGAAAATTTCCACCTCGGTTTTGGTGAGTCGAAACCGTACTGAGTTTCCTTTCATTCGAATTTTCATAGCATTATTTTTTATTGATCAACCCCTTGGTAAACTCATTTAAGGTCTCTACCTTTTCTTCAAAATCACCCTTGATGGTCTTTCGGTATTCATTTAGGTTTTTGACCAAATCATCTATGTTTTCAGGGATTACCTCCTCAAAAAACTGTCGCAGCCGTTTTGCAGTCGTTGGGGATTTTCCATTGGTTGAAATGGCCACCTTGACGTTTCCCTTGGTCACGATACCTCCCATGTAGAAATCGCAAAAAGGTGGGTTGTCGGCCACATTCACTAAAATGGAACGCTTTCGGCAATCGGCATAGACCTTTTCGTTCACTTTGGGGCTATCGGTAGTGGCAATGACAACATGTTTTTTTTTCAAGAAACGTCTTTTGTACTTGCCTTTGTGCATTTTCACCTTGTGCTTCTCGGCTAAGGAAACCGTACCCTTTCGATACATGGGTGAAATCATTTCCACTTGGGCATTTGGGCTCGACTTTAACAAAAAAGTTAGCTTTTCTTCAGCTACATTTCCTCCTCCCACGATCAAAACTTTAAGATTATTGACCTTTAAAAACACGGGATACAATTCGTTACGCTCCATGCAGCAATTCCTTTTCTTGGTTTAATTTATAATTAATGGTCACTCGAGTTCCCTCTCCTGGGATGGAGCTAAAAAATAACCTACCGTTAATATAGCCAATACGTTCTCTCATGAAAAATACACCCATACCCCCTTCGCTATTGTTTTTGGGTGCTTTCTCCAATATGGAAGTGTCAAAACCCTTACCGTCATCATCTATAACCACGCTCAACAAATCATCGGTCAAATTCAAGTTAACCAAAATGTAATTGGCCTCTGCATATTTTATGGCATTGTTAACTGCTTCTTGGGTAACCCGGTAAATGTTTGTTTCGGCCAAAGGATCAAAACGAATGGCTCCGCGGGCCTTATTTTCAAACAAAATCTTTTTACCTGTGAGCTTGCTCAATTCCTGTGTCATTTTTTGCAGGGCAGGAAAGATACCATGGTCGCCCAACTCAGGTGGCGTGAGGTTAAAGGTTGCCGTTCGCACACCTTTGATCAGTTCTGAAGTCAGTTCCTTCAAATAAGCGATTTTTTCTTCGGTCTTTTCTCTTTGTTTCGGGTTGATGGATTCAATATTGAATTTCAAAGCTGTCAGCATTTGTCCAATGCCATCATGAATATCTTTAGCAATGCGTTTTCGTTCCTCTTCCTGACCTGCAACCACTTGACTTGCCTGCAACTGCTTCTGTTTCATGCGCTCTTCGTAGTTCTGCTTGGTAAGCTGCTCCACCTTATCTTGGGTCTTTTTGCGCTCGGTAATATCGGAACACAAAATGAGCATACTCTGCTTTGCCCTGGATTGGTAAATAGGGATAATGGACATTTCCAACCAAATACGCTCATCGGATTTTGTGGTGATCTCTATCTCTTCCGTACGGATATTTTTGTTTTTTGAGGAAAGGATTTCCCTGAGATACTGTTGTTGCCCACCATCTTGGGTCAGTATTTCTGAAAGGTGGGTTTTCACAGGTTTTTCGGTTTCCCCCAATAGGTTCAAGAACTTCTTACTGATAAAAGATGGTGAACCATCCATGGAAATATCGGCAAATAGCGCCGCATTATCAATGGCAAAACCGAGTTCTTGGAGTTCGCGAAGCGATTCCTCTTTCTCCTTGAAAATTCTCTTGATTTGTTTGTTGTCTTCTTCGGATTGCTGCCGCCCTCGCAATAGATCGGCAATCGTTTCCCGAATCTGTATGGACATGGGTCGGAAAATGAACAACAGTTCCAGGAAGAGAATCAACAATGAAACCCCTAAGAGTACATATTCTTTCAACTTTAGTTGTTGTAGTTGCTGTTTGCTAATGGCATCATATTCGTTCACGATGGCATCCATTTTTTGAAGGAAAGGCTGTTCGTTGGTAAGGATGTTGGTAAGCTGTGGCTCCATATGGATATCCGTTGAAGGGGTACTGCTCCTAACGGCCTCCAGAATTTCCTCAGCCGAGGTGACCATGGAGGCGTGATGGGGTGATACATCCTGAAAAAGCGCAAGGATTGAAGCGTTTTCCTCCTTAGGTAAACCTATGCTGTCATTACCATTTTGTAATCCCTCGTGGGAAACCTTCCAAACATAAAGCGTCTGTTTTAAAGCTTTGATAACGTCATCACGCTTCGAAGGGTCCGAGAGGGCATTAAGTTGCAGGACCTCTTTGACCAATTTTTGGCTGTACGCCCGTTGTCGGCCTGCTACGTTAATGACCCGGGAGTCATCCAATTGGGAATCCAAATGTTGCTGAATCAAAATCTGGGCAACAATAACGGTGATGGCTATGGCCGCCAAAGCAAAAAGGTACCACTTTTGAACACGCTGAAAGGTTTCGGTGTCCAAACTGCGGTGCAGCCCATTTCCATTTGTGCCCTCTTGGTTTGCCATTGTAAATCGTTAGCCCAAAGCCCTGGTTATCAAATTTTTTCCCCTGTCATGGAAATCCAATTGCAGTGCCGTTTGTTGCCCTTTTTGAGACATCTTTTTCCATGTTTTTTGTAGGATGGAAATAATTTTATCATCATCGTGTTTCAACAAAAAAGGTTCGTAGTAATACTCGAGGAAGACCAGGCAAATCACGTCTTCCAATGTCTGGGTCTCCTTGTCCCTTTTCAGTTTCTTTTTTAACAATAGAAACTGTACCCGTTCAATTACTTCTGGCCCATAACCTACTTTAGACAAAATATCAGTGGCCTTTTTGGCGTGAAATTTTTTTAATTCTTGGCGCCATTGTAAATATCCCGCACGATTCATTTCGAAAGAGTCTCGTGGGATTTCCCATCGGCAGATATGTTGGCATCGCGCTGTTAGCTGTAGTGCTTCCGAAGCTTTTGGCTGAAATTTTTTGAGCACTGCAGTCATTCGTTGCGCGTATAACAATTCCTTGGGAAATAAGGTCCCTTTAAAGACTTCGGTATTCGGGTCTTCTGCATTGGCCGCATCAAATAGTTTGAATGCTTTGTTCAGTTTTTGGGAAGCTGCCATAATCGGGGCTTTTCTTCATTCCGAAAAACCAAGATACACAAAACCGTCTTCAGTTTTTATGGGGTAAATGGCAATTGCCGGAAGATGGCCGTTCAGATTTTCACCGGTTTCCAATGAGAAGGTCTTCTTGTGCAACGGGCAAGCCACTTTAGGAATTCCGTTTTGATCCCCGATCATGCCCCTACTTAAAACCATTTCCTGTTTTTCAGGGGACAGGTTTTGACAAGCATACCATTTGTTCAATCGCTCAAAATTGAAAACAGCAATTTGCAATTCTTTGTATTTTACACAAGCCCCGCCATCTTTTGGAAACGCATCGATAGGTGCGGCCTTGAACCAAACATTGACTTCTTCTTCCTTTACGGTTTTGTATTTTGAAACTACGGGGTCCATAATTGCACTCATAATTTTAAATAATTTAGCCTAATCACACAATTTTCACCCATTGTTTGGGCATTTTCTGTTCGCGCATGGGTACGAATACCAAATTGTCATCCTCTTCTTCACTATTGACAAAGTGATTGAAACGTTTCATCATTTCAGGATTGTTAATGGCCTGTGTCCATTCACATTCATATTTATTGACAAGGGTCTGCATCTCGTGTTCCAAATCTTCAGCAATACCGATTTTGTCATCAACAATGACTTCTTTTAGGTAATCGAGTCCCCCTTCAAGGGCTTCCAACCAAGCAGCTGTGCGTTGTAACGGTTTTGCCGTTCGCATGTAGAACATTAAATAGCGATCGATGTATTTTATGACCTTGTCATTATCAATCTGTTCAACCAACAATTGGGCATGGCGTGGATTTGCCCCACCATTTCCGCCAACATACAGGTTCCATCCACCTTCAACGGCAATGACGCCAAAATCCTTTCCACGGGCTTCGGCACATTCACGTATACAGCCAGAAACGCCACCTTTAATTTTATGGGGGGCACGAATACCGCGGTAACGGTTCTCCAATTCAATTCCGAAACTAACACTTTCATCCATACCATAACGGCACCAGGTAGAGCCCACACAGGTCTTGACGGTTCGTAAAGATTTTCCATAGGCATGGCCACTTTCAAAGCCATGGTTTATCAACTCCTTCCAAATTAACGGCAATTGTTTTAGGGTAGCGCCGAACAAATCAATTCGAACACCACCGGTTATTTTGGTATAGAGGTCGTATTTCTTTGCAATTTCACCAAGGGCAATGAGCTTGTCCGGCGTAATTTCCCCACCCGGAACTCTTGGTACTACGGAATAGGTACCATTACGTTGAATATTCGCCAGGAAACGGTCATTCGAATCTTGGATGGCATATTCCTTGTTTGCAGTATCTGCATGAATAGTAGCCATTAAAGAGGCCACGACCGGTTTACATATTTCACACCCGTGGCCCCCATTGCCATGATTGTCCAATACGTCATCAAAGGTTTGGTATCCTTTCACCTGAATGATATTATAAAGCTCTTGACGATTGTAATCAAAATGCTCGCAAATATGATCTTTGACCTCAATTCCCAAGGATTTCAATGTGGCCTCGGTCAGGTTTTTTACCATCGGTTTGCAGCCTCCGCAACCCGTACCTGCTTTTGTACAACTGATCACACTGCCCAAATCCGTGGCCCTTCCACTTTCTATCACGCCGCAAATTTGGCCTTTGGTAACACTTTCACATGAACATACTTGAGCCGTATCCGGTAGATCCATAACATCACCCAGTACGCCACCACCTTCAGAAGCCGGTAATATCAATTGGGCAGGATCTTCTGGAACGGCCATCCCGTTCAGGTACATTTGATGCAAAATGTTGTAGTCTTCAGCATCACCTACTAAAATTCCACCCAGTAGTGTTTTGCCATCATGGCTTACGTTGATACGCTTGTATAAATATTTGGTTTTGTTCTCAAAAATTATGGAATGCCCTTTATCAGCGGGCATAAAAGGCCTTCCAAAGCTGGCGACATCCACCCCAATCAATTTTAGTTTGGTGGACATGTCGATTTCCTCGGCCATGGTCGCTTCGGGATTTCCTGCGATTTGATTGGCGGCTACATTGGCCATATCATAACCTGGGGCAACCAGGCCATAGATCATTTCGTTATACAGCGCGACTTCGCCAATGGCATAAATGGAAGGGTCTGAGGTTTGCATTCGGTTATTCACCACAATGCCCCCATGGGCGCCTGTTTCCAATCCGCAGGTTTTTGCAAGCTCGTCGCGTGGGCGGATTCCTGCAGAAACGATAAGCATATCTACATCAAGTTCATCTTCCTCCCCAAATTGCATTCCTGTGATGCATCCGTTGCCCAATATCTGGTTGGTCGCTTTGCCAAGATGGATGTGGATCCCCATCGATTCCAGGGTCAATTGCAATACCTTGCTGCTTCGGCCATCCAACTGACGGGGCATGAGCTTTGGGGCAAATTCGACCACATGCGGTTCAAGACCCATATCAAGTACTGCTTTTCCCGCTTCAAGTCCAAGTAGACCACCTCCAAGGATTGCGGACCTACCGGTAGATTTTTTGGCATTTATCTTGCTCGCATAGGCCAGCATACCTTCTAAATCCTCAATGGTACGGTAGACAAAAACACCTTTCTTTTCAATCCCTCGGATGGGAGGAACAAAAGGAACCGAACCCGTAGCCAATACCAGTTGGTCATAAGAATGGGTATGGCCTGATTTGGTTTGAATGGTTTTGGCCTGCTTATCAATTTCAGTGATGTATTGGCCTGTAATCAGTTCAATAGCATTGTCACTGTACCATGAGGCCGGCGCCAATTCTAAAGACTTGGCATCCTGATTTTCAAAGAATTCGCTCAAATGCACCCTGTCGTAGGCTGGACGTGGTTCTTCACCAAACACTTTAATGTCTACTGTCCCTGGCTCGGCAAGGCCCGCCAACTTCTCGCAGAACTTGTAGCCCACCATACCATTGCCAATTACTACTATTCTTTGCATTGCTTCGTATTTGAAAAACAATATTAAGTATTTATACTTATTTTTTAAGTAATTATATCGAAATAATTACGTATTCTTGTTGCGGTTTTTTTAACGTGTTATGTGTTTTCCTAATGAATTCTAAAATGGAACAGTTTAAAAAAGTGGCCTTGGTAGGGGCGGGACCAGGTCGTGAAGACCTCATAACAATTGCAGGTTTACGTGAAATTCAACAGGCGAACGTCGTTCTTTACGATGCACTGGTCAATCCGAAACTTTTGAATCACACCAAAACGGGCGCTCAGCGCATATACGTAGGAAAGCGTTGCGGAAAGCACAGTTTATCCCAACGGGAAATCAATAGGCTATTATTGGAATGCGCTTTGACCCAAAACAGAGTGGTACGATTGAAGGGGGGTGACCCATTTGTCTTTGGAAGGGCTACTGAAGAGATTGAGTACTTGGAATCTTTTGGAATTTCTGTAGAAGTCATCCCTGGGGTTTCCAGCGCTATTTCTGTTCCCGCCGGTCAGGGAATTCCCTTGACCAAACGCGGCGTCAGCACAAGCTTTTGGGTAATGACCGCTATGACCAAGGAGGAAAATCTTTCCAATGACTTAACGCTGGCGGCCCAATCTTCAGCTACACTGGTTGTTTTGATGGGCGTTCGAAAAATTCGTCAGATTGCAGGACTGGTAAGGGATTATCGTTCTGGACTTACCCCAATTGCCCTTATCCAAAATGGAACGCTTCCTCAGGAAAATTGCATTACGGCTACCTTAAATTCTGCAGAAAGAGCATTTAAAACCATTGACGAAACCCAACCTGGGATTATTGTTATTGGCGATGTCGTAGCGGACCATGCTGCTTTTTACGATGAGGAAATTCAGCGTGTACTCTACTCTTATTTATAGTATACACCGTTAGGTGGTTGAAAGGGTTTTGGTTGATTAGGAGGGTAATTTTCCCTATTCATGATTCTGCGAATTTTGTCAATTCAACAATTGAACGCTCGAAG
>JBCDBE010000064.1:0-21381 GCA_039184365.1 Bacteroidota bacterium
GAAAACATTCTGAATCCTATTCATTTTTTTCGAATCAATCGCAAGTTCATGGTTTCCGTAAAGTCTGTGGTTGAAATCCATAGTTATTTCAACAGCCGCTTGTTGTTGAAAATTCTACCAAAGGAAGAGGAACAGGTCATCGTTTCAAGGGAGCGTACGTCCAACTTTAAGCGTTGGTTGGATATGTAAATAAAACAGTTTTGAACCGGTTAGATAAATTTTTCAGAAGCTTTAATGTTTTCCCCAATGTTGGGATGAATCAACAGGTTGGAAAATAAACGTAGGTCATTGTCTTCACCACTATTATTTCTGATTACGTAAGTTGACCCGCTGTAATTGCCCCCATGGGCTTCATAATTGGAAATATCAAATTCATTAAGCTTTAAAGTAGCGTATTCTAATTTTTCACTTGGGGTTGCCAATTGCTCTTTTAATTCCTTAGGAATCTTATCTAAAAAATCCATTTGAAAATCAGATAATGAATATGGTGCAGGAATTAAAGCACGGGCTTTTGTTCTCAATTTCAGTTCAATCCGTTCGTTTGGGAAGTAGTTTAAATGGTATCGCTTAGTTCTCTCAAGGGATTCTTGTAGTAATATTTCTAGGTTTTCATAATAGTTTGACCTCCAGGTTTGTATAAACTGATTTAGACTTTTAGGAATATTTTTATCAATTTCAACTCTCCAATCGCAAAGAACAGGCAAATAATATTCCACTACATAGCTATACCGACTTTTGAGTTCATTGATAGTTGCTACTTTACTTTCATTGCTCTCCTTTAAGAAAGAAATATGATGATTTCTTTGTTCTTGTATTTGCTTTGAATAACTAATGTATTGGCTATTGTCCAAAATAGCAGACATGTACATTAGTTCCATATCCCATTTTTCAAATTCTCCATTTTCATCTAAATCAAATGCATTTTCTTCATAATCATAAATCTTTTCAGCCTGTTTTTTGGTTAGATATAATGAAGGATTTATTTCCATAATCCTATTGGAATGAAATCCTTTTAAATAGTTTTGTTCATCATTTTCAATTTTAATAAAAATCTCCAATTGCTTTTTACTCAAAAAATCCTTCATTCTCTCTGATAAGAGTTTAAGAAAAAACTCATGCTTATTTTTTAGGTTTTTAGAGCGTTTAGTTTTTGGGCTCCAACTCCATGCTTTACGTCTAACTTCATCTACAATGTTTCCAAAATCAATTAATTTGTTTTCAGAAAACTTAAGTGCTTCGTATTTCTTTTTTAAACTCTGAAGTTTTCTCTCTTCGAAAGAAGAATCGCAATAATTCTCTTGTTTGTCTTTTAGTTGAGCATAAAATGATTGTTGCGGTTTATCTAGAATTTCAAGAATGGCACGGTCGTATTTTTCACGTTCTATCTGTTCATTGTAATTTGGATCAACATTGAATTGATAGTTTTTCATAAAGTCATAAGTCAACTCATCTATAACTTTTACCTGTGCTTTTGATAACCCCAGCTCCTCAGCATATTGGTCTGTAAAGGTGATGGTGTTGGAATCAATTTTTGGATGGGCCATATGACTATGGACATGTGTTTATTATAAATATAAACAATGTCAAAATAAAACCCTTGGAACCCAAAATTTATTTGGGTTCCAAGGGTTTTCTTATTTCTCACCTCTAAAAGTGAACCGTTCTTTTATCTAGTACCTATAATACTCCGGCTTATAAGGCCCCTCAACGGTAACCCCAATATATTCCGCCTGGTCTTTCTTAAGTTCAGTAAGCTCCGCGCCCAATCTGGCCAAGTGCAGTTTGGCCACTTTTTCATCCAAATGCTTGGGCAACATATACACCTCATTGTTGTAGTTGTCACTGTTTTTCCACAATTCAATCTGAGCTAAGGTCTGATTGGTGAAGGAATTGCTCATCACAAAACTGGGATGCCCAGTGGCACAACCCAAATTCACCAAACGGCCTTCGGCCAAAACAATAATGTCCCTGCCATCTACAGTATACTTATCCACCTGGGGTTTGATTTCATCTTTGGTATGCCCATATGCGCCATTCAACCATGCCATATCAATTTCATTGTCAAAATGGCCAATATTACACACAATGGCCTTGTCCTTAAGTGCCCTAAAGTGCTCTTCCCGAATAATGTCCTTATTTCCGGTCGTAGTGATGACAACATCGGCATTGCCCACAACGGTTTCCAATTTTTTCACTTCAAATCCATCCATACAGGCCTGTAGGGCACAAATGGGATCGATTTCGGTTACGGTAACAATGGATCCAGCTCCTCTAAAGGAAGCAGCAGTTCCTTTTCCTACATCACCATAACCACAAACTATCACCCGTTTTCCAGCCAACATGGTATCGGTGGCCCGTCTTATAGCGTCTACGGCGCTTTCGCGACATCCATATTTATTATCAAACTTTGACTTGGTAACAGAGTCATTGACATTGATGGCCGGCATGGGCAAGGTTCCATTTTTAACACGTTCGTACAAGCGATGCACACCAGTGGTGGTCTCCTCGGACAATCCCTTAATTCCTGAAGCCAGCTCAGGGTATTTGTCCAATACCATATTGGTCAGGTCACCTCCATCGTCCAAAATCATGTTCAGTGGCTCCCTGCCTTCTCCAAAAAACAGGGTTTGTTCAATACACCAATCAAATTCTTCCTCGTTCATGCCTTTCCAAGCGTACACCGGAATTCCTGCAGCTGCAATGGCTGCTGCGGCGTGGTCTTGGGTGGAGAAGATATTGCAAGAACTCCAAGTAACATCAGCACCCAACTCCACCAAAGTCTCAATCAATACCGCAGTTTGAATGGTCATATGAAGACATCCCGCAATCCTAGCACCTTTAAGGGGCTGTTTGTTTTTATACTCCTCGCGTAGTGCTATCAATCCTGGCATTTCAGCCTCGGCCAGTTCAATCTCCTTTCTTCCCCAGTCTGCCAAGGAAATATCTTTTACTTTATATGGAACGTATGCAACAGTTTTGGTGCTCATAATTGTGTATTTCAAATATTTGTAGCAAATTTCGGGTGCAAAGATACAAATTCATCTTTCTTTTAGTAATGCCACTTCACAAAACCATAACAGTTTCAGAAGAAACCATAGTTTACCTTTGGAAGGTAACTGAAAGGGAGAAAGAACTTACCCAAAACATAAAACTTACTCCAACCTGTCAAAATCGTTTGAACGGGATGAAATCTGAAATGCACCGCAGGGCATTTTTAAGTATTCGGCACCTTATGGCTTTGGAAGGGTACCAAGATAAAGACCTTTTCTACAATGGGTTTGGAAAGCCGTTTTTGGTTGATGGCACGCATATATCTATTTCCCATTCCCATAATTTTACAGGTATTATCGTGAGTAAGGTCCATAAAGTGGGTATTGATATTGAAAAACAACGGGAAAAGATTTTGAGGATAGCCCATAAATTTACTCCCTTGCATGAGTATCGAACCATGGCCAATACGGATGCCTTGATATTAAAGCTAACGCAAGTATGGTGTGCCAAGGAATCCCTTTATAAATTATATGCGCAGCCTAAGCTCAGTTTTTTGAACCATATTGTGGTAAATGATTTTGAGCTTGGGGATGGGAAAACCTCTGCTAAAATTTACTTTAATGGCAGTAAATCAACCTATCAGGTACAGTTTGACGAGTTTGAAGGGTTTTCCTGTGCCATTGCATTTTGAGTAATCTAGAAATTCTGAATACCTGGATGAAAAGTTTGCCTTAGCTTTGGATAGCAAATTTCTAATCCTATGGACATTTCAGTTGAACTCACCCTCACGCCACTTCAGGATGATTTTGAACCCCCTATCGTTCATTTTATCAAAAACCTTAGGGCCTCTGGATTGACCATTTTGGAGAATCCTTTAAGCACACAGGTTTTTGGACCGTATGATACCGTCATGAAATTGTTGAACCAAGAAATCAAAGTGGCTTTTGAAAACACGGATAAGGTGCTCTTGTACATGAAAATCGTAAAGTCTGATCGCAGCGATTATGAACCCCATTTTTGATTGGTTATTTGCGCAATACAGCGGGGTACCCATTTATTTGGTCGTTCTTGAGATTATTGCGGTCGTCTTTGGGTTTCTCAGTGTTTGGTTTTCCAAAAGGGAGAATATTCTGGTGTACCCAACAGGAATTATAACCACCGCTATTTTCGTGTATATTCTTTTCGTCTATGGTCTGTTGGGTGATATGCTCATAAACGCCTATTATTTTAGCATGAGCATTTACGGCTGGTGGATATGGACACGCAAAGTGGATGAGACCCATTATATTCCCATCACCAAAACGGATGCAAGGGAGAAAAAGTGGAGCTTGTTGCTTTTTTTGGGAACCTTGATCTTTGTGACAGGGGTGTACTACGTTTTTGGAAAGTTCGATTCATGGACGGCCTATGTTGACATTTTAACGACTGCCATTTTCTTTGTCGGGATGTGGCTAATGGCCAAAAAGAAATTGGAGAATTGGACCTATTGGATCATAGGTGATATTATTTCGGTGCCACTGTATCTTTATAAGGGGCTGGTCTTTTCATCATTTCAATATTTTTTGTTCACCATAATTGCCATTTACGGCTATATCGCATGGAAGAAAAACTTGGGCAAGAGCCCTCAGACCTTGTTAAAATAGTGCTTTACGGTCCCGAATCAACCGGGAAGACGACTTTGGCCAAACAATTGGCGGAACGTTACAATACCGTGTGGGTACCTGAATATGCCCGGGACTACCTCCAAAAAAAATGGGATGAAACACAAGAAATCTGTACCCTTGAGGATTTGATCCCCATTGCAGAGGGACAGATGGCCGCTGAGAACCTACGTGCCAAACAGGCCAATATGGTACTTATTTGTGATACTGATATTTTGGTGACCAAGGTATATTCCGAAGCCTATTTTGATGGGTATTGTGACCCTATCTTGGAAGAAAATGCCCTAAAAAACAGCTATGACCTCTATTTTTTGACCGGCATAGATGTACCATGGGTGCAAGACGATTTACGTGATAGGCCTAATGAACGGCAATTGATGTTTAACCTTTTCAAAACAGCCTTGGAGAAATATCGGCGTACTTTTATTATTTTAGAAGGAACCCAAGAAAAGCGGTTGAAAAAGGCCGTTATGGAAATCGACAAATTATTGATTCATGATTGACTTTACAGAAAACGATGCGGCCCAATTGGAAAACAAAGGAATTGCACAAGAAAAGGTGGCGCGCCAGATTGAAACGTTTAAGGCAGGCATACCCTTTGTGCACCTAAAGAAAGCGGCTGTTGTGGATGATGGCATTACGAAAGTCAACGAGGGGGAGGGAAAGGAACTGATTTCTTTTTTTGAGGATAACATCCAAGGCCGAAAGCTTTTAAAGTTTGTTCCGGCCTCCGGTGCAGCTTCCCGAATGTTTAAGGCCATGTTTAATTTTATTGACGTTTATAACCCAAAAACGGAATCCATTTCCGATTATATCAAACGAACGGGTGATGAAGCCGTAGAACAGTTTTTTAAGGGGATACAAAACTTTCCCTTTCATGGAGAAGTCCTTCAACGCATTGAAGGAAAACACACCAATGATGGCGAATTGGCCCATGCTTTTATTAGTGAAATGTTATCCGAAGAGGGATTGAACTATGGCTTTTACCCTAAAGGTTTGTTGCCCTTCCATGAATGCAAACGCGGTTCGGCGACACCTTTTAAAGAACACTTAAAAGAAGCGGCATTGTATGCTAAAACCAATGGCAAAGCCCATCTTCATTTTACCATAAGTCCACATCATGAAGCTATGTTTAAAGAGGAAGAAGCTATTTCGGTACCCAGAATCTCCCAAAAAACGGATACGGAGTTTCACGTTTCCTATTCGTTCCAAAAGACCTCTACGGATACCATTGCCGTTACTAAGGATAATACCCCATTTAGAAATTCAGATGGTTCATTGTTGTTTCGGCCTGGAGGACACGGCGCTTTAATTGAAAATCTGAACGAGCAGGATGCTGATGTTATTTTCATCAAGAATATTGACAATGTAGTGGTGGACAGTAACTTGGAAGCGATGGCCGATAGCAAAAAACTGCTTGCTGGACTCCTTTTGAAGGTCCAATCGAGGGCTTTTGAGTATGCCGCTGCTTTGGAAAAAAATGAAATCCATCCACAAGTTTTAAGGGATGCAGCCCACTTTTTGGAACAAAGGCTGAAGGTAAGATTCCCTGATGAATACGATGCCCTAAGTCCCAAAGAACAATTGACCATGGTAAAGGATAGAATAAATAGGCCCATCAGAATTTGTGGAATGGTGAAGAATGAGGGAGAACCTGGGGGCGGACCTTTTTGGATTTCGGATGCCAAAGGCAATGTTTCCCTCCAGATCATTGAATCAGCACAGATAAATATGGATGATAAGGAACAGGCGGCGCTATTGAAGAATTCCACGCATTTCAATCCCGTTGATCTCATTTGCGGGGTACGGAACCACAAAGGGGAAAAGTACAATTTACTCAATTATGTTGATGAAAAACAAGGCTTTATAACGAGTAAGACACAGGAGGGTAAGGAGTTAAAAGCCTTAGAGCTCCCAGGATTATGGAACGGGGCCATGGCATTTTGGAATACCATTTTTGTTGAGGTGCCCTTGGTAACCTTTAACCCAGTAAAGACGGTGAATGACCTTTTGAAACCTACCCATCAGGTATAATTACAAATACCGACCCGCTAAACGTAGTTCCGGGATTTTTAAGGAAATATAGCGAAATCGTTCAACAATGTTGCAAGAAGGGGACGTCCTATTTGTCTTGTGACATTGTTTGTCAAGTAGGGCGCATCGCACCTGTGACTTGTCGATTTTGCGGTATTGGGAGTAAAAATTCCGGGATCAAATTACCGTTTAGTGCCCTGTTATGGTACGTTGCCGCTTGAGCGGCCCCATGGCCCGAAGCTGTATGGTGCCCATCGCACCGTAATTTGGTTTAGCGGGTCGTTAGGGTACATTTCTTTTGGGGCGGGAATGCGTAGCATGTAGCAACAAAAGTCAGCCGAGGGCTGAATTTACCCTAACAATGAAATAAAAGCCACCTTTTTCTGAAGTGCCCCCAAAAAGTTAGAGACTATTTGGGGGTATTTTTATGGAATGTGACTTTCCAAAAAAAGAAGTGTCTTAGAAGTAAAGGCAACAAAAATGGGAGACATTCTAAAATCGGCGCTATTTGGGATTGTATGGGTCGTAACCTTAATTATGGCCGCTCCGATTCTAAATAAAGATAAAAAAGAAATCGTAGTAGTCCCAGAAGAGTTGGAACTACAAACGGAAAAAGATATTCACATTCCGTTGTAGCCGGAAGGCTCACGGATTTTTTTGGTTGGTTGATTTGGTTGAAGGGCCGTATCGTATCTACTTTACGGCCCTTTCTTTATAAAACGCATAAAGATAAAAGGAACACCGATAGGGGTGATGCTATGCTACACTAACCATGCATTATCCCAAATCCTTTGAAAAAAGGATTGGAAAGGCTGCTGGGCAGCCTTTTTTTATGATTATAAAAAATACTTAAAAAGCATCCATTTCCATTTTTCAATCGTAAATAGGAAACATGATAGAAAAATAAAAGGAAGAAAGATGAAAAAACTTATTCTCTTTGCGATATTCTCGGCGGCTACCCTTGTGTTGTCCGATGCAAACGCCTATGCCATAGAAAAAGGTACTACAATAACAACCGATGAGTTTAAGCGAGTTGATTCCAGCGAACTGACTCCTGCAGTAGTTGAACAAATATTGAAGGAATACCCAACTTCCAAACTTGGAGCAGTCTACAAGAACAATAAAGGTCAGTTTAAATTGATTATGGTATTACAAAGCGGTTCAAGACGTACCGTATACATTGACCAGTATGGAAGATGGTTCACCCCAAAGCGTTAATTGGATTTTCTTCTATTTAAACAAACCCCACTTCTTTTTTAGAATTCTTCTTGTATCCATAAGAAAAACGGTAGTACATTTGCACCCATCTCAAAGGGGTGCTTTCCATTTCGGAGGCTGAGATTATACCCATTGAACCTGGGCGGATAATGCTGCCAAGGGACCGAGCGTAAAGAAAATGTCCGATGGACGTTTTTATCGAGGAGCCAGTTCAATATTTGGCATTTAATCTCTATGTGGGTCGCTCAAATACATCAAGTGTAACCAGAATAATAGCCCCTTTTATTCGTAAAATGTATTTACGGATGAAAACATCTATGTTCGCAACACTGGCATTGTGCTGCCTGGCGATGATTTCGCTAAAAGCACAAAATCAACAACAGGACTCCACCCAAGGAAAAAAAATTGATTTGGATGAAGTGGTGGTATCCGCTTCACGTGCCAATGACAAAATTCCAGTCACCTATGCCCAATTGGAAAAAAAGGAAATTCAACGGATTAACCTTGGCCAGGACATTCCTGTGCTACTGAATTTTTTGCCTTCCGTAGTTGCCACTACCTTTGATGGAACAGGGGTAGGTCCCACTGATTATAGGATTCGAGGAGCGGATAATTCAAGAATCAATGTGACAATTAATGGGATACCTTATAATGACGCGGATAGTCAGACCACTTTTTTTGTAAACCTACAGGACTTCGCTTCTTCGGTCCAGAATATTCAGATCCAACGAGGTGTGGGTACCTCTACCAACGGGGCGGGAGCCTTTGGGGCCAGCGTGAATATTTTGACTGATAATGTCAACGAAGAAGCTTTTGGACAGATTTCCAGTAGTGTTGGGAGTTTTGGCACCTTTAAAAACACCGTGCGTTTTGGCACGGGTTTGCTTGGGGACCATTTTGCATTTTCTGGGCGACTTTCCAAAATAGATTCCGACGGATACGTAGATCGAGCTTTTTCCGATTTGCGTTCCTACTTTTTGGATGGGGTGTATAAGGATGAAAACACCCAGATAAAGGCCGTAATCTTTGGGGGTGAGGAAATTACTGGTCTTTCCTTTGCTGGACTGAATGCCGAAGGGCTGGAAGTGGATAGGAAATTTAACAATGACGGTCTTTTTTTGGATGGGGATGGGAATACACAATTCTACGACAGGCAGACGGACAATTATAAGCAAGACCATTTTCAATTACATCTAACACAACGGTTTGATGACAATTGGACCGGCAACCTATCCCTGCACTACACCGACAGCCGAGGGTTTTTTGAGCAGTATTTGGAATCGAATCCCAATTTTTTTAATCCTGATTTAACATTTTATGGATTACCTACCTTCGAGTCCGGTGGGGAAACCATTGATAGAACCGATCTAACCACAAGAAGACATCTTAATAGTGATTTCTATGGAACAGTGTTCAGCGTACTCTATCGGGGAGATAAATTGAACGCGACTTTTGGAGGGGCATGGAATAGGTATGATGGCGAGCAGTTTGGAGAGGTGACCGCTTTGGAGTTTGGACAGTTACCTTCCTTCCCGTTTCGATTTTATGATAATGGAACCGATAAAAGGGATTTTAATGCATACGCCAAGGCTTCTTGGCAATTGAACGAGCAATTTTCCCTCTTCGGGGACCTTCAGGTGCGAACCATAAATTATGAAGCTTCCGGTAGCTACTTTACTTTTGATGGAATCGCAGACCTCAATGTTGACGAGCAATA
Organism: Bacteroidota bacterium; assembly: GCA_039184365.1. GTDB lineage: Bacteria > Bacteroidota > Bacteroidia > Flavobacteriales > Flavobacteriaceae > Croceivirga. The sequence continues at coordinate 9,622 of JBCDBE010000064.1, forward strand.
CACCTTTTTCAATCCAAAGGCGGGGATAACCTACCGGCCTAACAATAAGAACAGTATTTATTTGTCCTATGCAAGGGCCAACCGTGAACCGGCCCGGGTTGATTTTGAAACCGGTTCACCCGAATCCGAAAGTGTTAATGATTTTGAATTGGGATGGCGCTATGTATCCCAAACCTTTCAATTGAATACCAACATCTATTACTTGGATTTTGAGAATCAGTTGGTATTGACAGGGGAATTGGATAATGTAGGTTTTCCAATACGCACCAATAGTGGTCAAAGCTATCGCTTGGGATTGGAAGTTGATGCCAACATTCAATTGGACAAATGGAGCATTCGACCCAATATTGCCTTGAGTACTAACAAGAATATTGACTTTTTGGTCGAGGATGGCACTGGAGCCTTTACCAATTTGGGGAATACCAATATTTCCTTTTCGCCGGATTTTGTGGCGGGAAATGTGTTGACATATAGCGTTTCCGATACGTTTAGGGCCAGTTTGTTTTCAAAATATGTAGGGGAGCAATTCATGACCAATGAAGATAGCAATCCATTGGAAAGCTATTTTGTGAATGATGTTAATCTACAATATGCCATTCCCGGTATTTCCATTTTAAAATCATTGGTTCTAACTGCCCAAGTCAACAATGTTTTTAATGTGGAATACGAAAACAATGGCTATGTGTTCTTTGGGGAATCTTTTTTCTATCCACAGGCAGGGACCAACTTTTTGATAGGAGCTACTTTAAATTTTTAGGATATGAAGACTTTGAAATTAGCTTTGGATTGGACACCAAACACCAATCATATTGGTTTTTTTGTCGCCCAGGAATTGGGATTTTATGAGAAGTGGGGACTACACGTTGAGCTCTTAAATCCAGAAGATGACAACTATGCCCTTACTCCAGCAAAAAAAGTGGAAAATGAAATAGCCCATTTGGCACTTTGTCCGTTGGAAAGTATCATCAGTTATCAGACCAAAAAACAACCCTTTGACGCGGTAGCTATTGCCACCTTGTTTCAGGAAGATTTGAGTGAGATCGTGGTGCTAGAAGATAGTCCAATTCAACGGCCTAAAGAATTGGATGGCTACTCTTATGCATCGTACAAAGCAAGGTATGAAGATGAAATCGTCCGTCAGATGATTAAAAATGATGGGGGCAAGGGCACTATAAAATTGGTGTATCCCGATAAGTTGGGAATTTGGGAGACCCTTTTAAGCAAAAAATATGACGCCACTTGGATTTTCTCAAATTGGGAAGGTGTTCAGGCAAGAGGTAAGGGAATAAAGCTAAGGGGGTTTCGATTGGCGGATTATGACATTCCCTATGGATATTCCCCAGTGATAATGGCGTCAAAAAAGAGGGTGGATTACAACCCATCCATATACACAGCATTTGTTAATGCTACAAAGCAGGGATTTCTTTATGCCAAGCATAAACCCGAAGAAGCCGTTGCCATCCTTAAGCCACATGTTTCTAAACAGGATAGGGATATTGATTTATTGGAAAGCCAACATAGAACTATTCCAGCCTATGGAGAAGATGGAAATTGGGGTAGGATTACATCCCAGCGCGTAGAACAATTTTTAAAATGGTTAAAAATCAGGGGGTTGGAAAGGACACCTTTATCTTGGGAACACTTGATTTATTCAGGAATCGACTTTTAGTTGTTGCACAATACCAACCCTTGGAACTGTTGTATTGGCCTACTATTGGTGTAGTTCCCCCTGTCAACTCCAGTAGCGAAGGGTGTTTTCTTTTTACTTTTGGTAAAAGTCAACCATGGAGGGCGAACCTTTCTTTCGTAAAAAACCTATCCGGTGGGGTATCATAGGCTGTGGCAGTGTAACCGAGGTAAAAAGTGGTCCACCCTATCAAATGACCAAAGATTTCAAATTGGCCATGGTAACACGTAGGGATGGGGAAAAGGCCAGGGATTATGCAAAAAGGCATAAGGTGCCCCAATGGACCACAGATCCTTCTGAGGTTATTGATCATCCCGATATTGATGCCGTTTATATCGCTACCCCACCGGATACCCATATGTTGTATGGAATACAGGTGGCAAAGGCAGGAAAACCCTGCTGTATTGAAAAGCCCATGTCTCCCTGTTATGCTGATAGTCTTGAGGTTTATAATGCCTTTGCCGACAGGAAACTACCTTTGTTTATTGCCTATTATCGCCGATCGCTACCTAGGTTCAACCAATTGAAGCAATGGCTTGACGAGGGGCGTATTGGAGAAGTGCGACATATCCATTGGATAAAAACCAGAACTACGAGTCCATTGGACCAAAGTGGGGATTACAATTGGCGCACGGATGCCAACATGGCACTAGGGGGTTATTTTGATGATTTGGCCAGTCATGGCCTCAATTTATTTACCTATCTCCTTGGCGATATTGCAGAAGCTTCGGGTATCGCCAGCAATCAACAAGGGTTGTATTCTGCCTATGATACGATTTCAGGAAGCTGGAAACACAAAAATGGGGCTACCGGTTCTGGCACGTGGAATTTTGGTAGTTACCGACCCATTGATAGGGTCGAAATTTTAGGGGCAAGAGGTGAAATTCATTTCTCGGTCCTAGGTAAAGCACCTTTGCAACTGATTTCAGATGATGGAAATCAATCCGTTTTTATCGAGCATCCAAAACACCTACATCAATACCATGTGGAGAATATGCGGAAGCATTTATTTGGAAAGGCCGAACATCCTTCTTTAGGGGATTCAGGCCTACACACCAGTTGGGTAATGGATAAAATTTTAGGCGTGATTTAATTGGAAATAATAACAGAATTGCCTGCCAAAACCGCTCGGTAAGGCTTCAGATTAAAAAAACTACCACCATCCTCAGGCGGGTTGAGCAATTGCCCAAAAAAAAGGTTGTACTCAAAATCGTCGCAGGGGCAGCGTACATTTTGACCTTCCAATACCATAGTGGAACAAGAATTGGGCGCATGGTTGGGACAGTTGGCTTCCCAAGCAACAAATTGATTGTCAGGTCCAGTTCGCATAACAAAAACCCCTCTAATACCAACCCCGTCATTTGGAACATAAATGGGGTTCCCAATATTATTTAGGTCAGTGTATAAGGGAAGGTTGAGATTGAGATCGAACCTAAAATTAACATCTGGCAAAAAAGGGTTTCTAGTGGTATCATCACTTTCACACGAAAACAGTAAAGTCATGAAAATCAGTAAGAAAAGCTTTTTCATAGGGCCTTATTTTGAGTAAAAATCACTAAATTTTATGTATCTTTGCGTTAAATCCTCGCTAAAAGCTGTGCAGGCACGGTGAAAGCAGAGGATTTTTCAATTAAATAAAGCGAATTCGTTGGAGAATGCTCATTTTCCCTAACGTCTTTTTGCATTAAACGGAAGCGTCATGTCAAAAATTTCATATTATACCGAAGAAGGATTAAAAAAATTAAAGGAAGAATTGGATCATTTGAGGGATGTGGAGCGCCCAAAGGCTTCCCAAGCCATTGCAGAAGCCAGGGACAAAGGCGATTTATCTGAAAATGCTGAGTATGATGCTGCCAAGGAAGCGCAGGGTCTTTTGGAAATGAAGATTGCTAAAATGGAGGAGACGGTGGCCAATGCCAGGATCATTGATGAATCCCAATTGGACACCTCCAAGGCGTTGGTGCTTTCCACGGTTAAAATTCGCAACCAAGCCAATAAGATGGAAATGAAGTATACTTTGGTGGCCGAGAGCGAGGCGGATTTAAAAGCAGGAAAAATTTCTGTTACTTCGCCCATAGGCAAAGGTTTGCTTGGGAAATCTGTTGGGGATATTGCTGAGGTTCAAGTACCCAATGGCAAATTAAAATTTGAAATTTTGGAAATAACAAGGGAGTAATTACCCAGGGAAAAGTGCTATTTTAGTCTTGTTCACCATAGGGGAGCATGATTTTTATTTCCAAACCGTGGCCAGTATTTTCACTAAAATCATCAATGGAGAGATTCCCTGCTATAAAATCGCAGAAGACGATAACCATTTTGCATTTTTGGATATCAGTCCAAATACCGAGGGACACACCCTTTGTGTTCCTAAAAAAGAAGTGGACAGACTATTGGATCTCGATGAGGAAACATACATGGGCCTAATGGCTTTCTCTAGAAAGGTGGGGAAGGCCATTGAGGCTTCCATACCTTGTGAACGGGTAGGGCTAACTGTAATTGGTCTTGAGGTTCCCCATGTACATGTACATTTGATTCCGTTGCACACAATGAAAAGTGCAACTTTTCAGTATAAGGTTAAGTTGACTCCGGAACAGTTTGAGTCGGTTGCGGCTAGGATACGGGAAAAGCTTTAGGGCATTCCCTCCAAATAGAAATAAATTCCAGCAGCTACTAGCGCAATAGCCAACATCATAAGAATGTAGAACAATGTGGTAAACCGAATGGAAGGGGTATCAGGTGTCACTAATTTGTTGAAATACTCGAAAACCCGTTCAATGTCAGTTGTCCAGTTTACCGGATAAATCCTGGATTCACATTTTTTACATATAATCTCATGGGTGACTTCCGCGGTTGTTCTGTGAAAAAAGGCATTGTGGGTATGCTTTTGAAAAAAGGTAAGCTGTAGCTCCTGATTATAACATTCAGGGCAATTGTTGGTAATAGCGGCCTCTTTAATTATGACTCTTTTGATTTTTGACATGGCTATACCGTTCGCAGGGAAATTTGCATAATGGTACCCTCCTTACTTGACGAAAGTACTTTTATTTTCCCTTTGTGATATTCTTCTATGATTCTTTTAACTAAGGAAAGTCCAAGTCCCCAACCCCTCTTTTTTGAGGTTACCCCAGGGTTGAAAATGGTTTGAAAATCGCTTTTTGGAATACCATGACCCGTATCCGAAATAAGAACATGGACCTGATTTCCAGACGATTCAATTTGAATGGCAATATTCCCTTTTCCTTTCATGGCATCAATGCCGTTTTTGACCAAATTTTCTATGCTCCAATTATATAATGGGAGATTTAAAAACACGGGCAACTCATCAATTTGCGAGGTAAACGAAAAATGAATCAATTTAGAACTCCTTTTTTTAAGGTAATCGAAGGCTTTCTTGGTTTCTGACACAACGTCATATATTTTAAGTTCAGGAATGGAGCCTATTTTTGAAAAACGCTCGGTAATGGTTTCCAACCTGTCGATGTCCTTTTCAATTTCCTTGGTGATTTCAGGATTGATTTTTTCGCTCTTTAAAAGTTCGTTCCAGCCTAGTAATGAAGTAAGCGGAGTGCCTATTTGATGAGCCGTTTCCTTGGCCATACCCGCCCAAAGCTTGTTCTGCTCAGAGGCTTTATTGGTCTTAAAAAAGAAAAAGATGACCGTCCCGAATAAAAAGATGATGAGTAGTAGGGCCACGGGATAGAATTTGAGCTTATTCAGCACTTCGGAGTTTCCATAGTAAAGGGTTTGCAATAAATCACCGCCTTGGATGATTTCTATAGGCTGGTTCTCCCCTGCAAATTTTTTGATAAGGGATCGTATTTTTAGGGAATCCTTAGCAATTTCCGGAGGGATGTTATGCGTTTTTACGGAGCCTTCTTCATTCACCAAAATCATAGGGGTGGACGTGTTGTTACCCATAATGATCAGCGGTAAATTTCCTAGTTCTTGGTCAATTGGCGATTGCAGTACTTCCAATTCCGCAGCGGCCCAATTTTCCATTTTAAGGCGTTCCTCCTCCTTGAACTTTTCAAAGAAACTATTGGTGTTCCATAATATTAGGCTCACAACAATAAACGCGGAAACAAGTAAAAAGATGTTGGAGGTGCGCCTTTTTGGATTGAATTTCATACGAAACGTATTACATATAAAGATACTGGAAAAAGGAGTCTTTTTGTTGAAAAACGGTTGTCTGGAGATATTGTTGCCCTTTCCATTTTCCCTATTTTTGATTACTTAATAAACAGACACCTATGGAAATTCAGGGAAGGATAAAAATGATAGATGAAACCAAAACCTATGGCAACAATGGGTTTAGGAAACGCGAGGTTGTAATAACCACCGAAGAGCAATATCCACAGCATATTCTGGTGGAATTCGTTCAGGACAAAACCGATTTACTGAATTCCTATCAAGTGGGTCAGCTGGTAAAGATTAGCATTAACCTTAGGGGCCGTGAATGGGTAAATCCACAGGGTGAGACCAAATACTTTAACTCCATTCAAGGATGGCGAATTGAGAATTTGGAGACGGCGGCAAACAACCAAGAAATGCCCCCGGTGCCGCCAATGGAAGCTTTTGAACCTGCTGAGGAATTCTCTGAGGAAGACCACGACGACCTTCCTTTCTAACCTATGGGCTTATCAAAGCTCATAGAAAATGGTTTTAGGCGTTTTCTTCCTTCCCCATTCACCATTGCAGTATTACTTACGGTATTGACCATGGTATTGGCCTTGTTGTTCGGACAAGGTTCGGCAGATGGGAATCGGTTATTTCATGTACTCAAATTATGGGAGCAAGGAGTTTGGAACAATGGTTTACTCGTGTTTGCCTACCAAATGATGTTGATTTTAGTGCTTGGGCATGTGCTGGTATTGAGCAAGCCTATGGAGCTTTTGATTTTAAAACTGACCGGGCTGGTCAAAAACTCCGCCAATGCAGCGCTTTTAGTGACCCTTTCAACCCTTTTGGTCTCCTTTTTCAACTGGGGTTTAGGGTTGGTTTTTGGAGCACTTTTGGCAAGAAAAGTAGGAGAGTATGCCCAAGCAAAAAGTATCCCTATCAACTATCCCTTGATTGGGGCTTGCGGATACGCTGGATTGATGGTTTGGCACGGAGGAATAAGTGGTTCGGCTCCGTTAAAGGTTTCGGAAGCGGGACATTTGACCGAATTAATGTCAAGTTTTCAAACCAAATCCATGACTACCAACTTACCAACTTCCATTTCAACCTCGGAAACTATTTTCAGTTGGTCCAATATCCTCATCTTCATAACCGTATTGATTGCTATTACGGCATTGTCCTATTATCTTGGAAAGCGGGTAAGGCCAACGCCCTTGAAACTTAATATTTACCATTTTAAAGACAAAGATTTCAAGAAATACCAAGGGGCTGAACGACTCGATTACTCCAAATCTTTTTCTGTCTTTTTTGGAGTATTGATTTTACTTGCTTTTTTGGTGCAATACCTTCCGTTTTTAAGGCAATTCAACCTAACCCCGAACCTATTGAACTTTTTTATGTTGGGATTGGCCATTGTCCTTCATGGTAATTTTTCCAACTTTTTAAAGGCTATTGAAGAAGCCATTGGGGACGTCTCAGGTATTTTAATTCAATTTCCGCTCTATTTTGGGATTATGGGAATTATGGCAGGGAGCGGTATGATCCATCAAATCTCCGATTTTTTTGTTTCCATAAGCACGGAAACTACATTGCCAATTTTCACCTTTTTAAGTGCTGGCCTTGTGAATATTTTCGTGCCCAGTGGCGGGGGGCAGTGGGCGGTACAAGGACCTTTGGTCCTGGAATCGGCCTTGACTTTAGGGGTCCCCCTACCAAAATCCATTATGGCTTTGGCCTACGGCGACCAATTGACCAACATGCTCCAACCTTTTTGGGCCTTGCCCCTTTTGGGCATTACAAAGTTAAAGGCCAAGGAAATTCTTCCTTACTCTTTACTTTTTATGGTCGTTGGGGGGGGTATTTATATGCTTGGATTACTGCTTTTTTAGTCAATTTCCAATAATTTTGTAAAAAAATGCTTCAAATGGAAAAGGAGAATAAAGGGCTACCCCTCTATTTTTTAGACGACCGTTTGGAATTCCCTTCTGTGGATCAGGCCAATGCGGACGGGTTGTTGGCTGTTGGTGGTGATTTATCCCCGGAGCGACTACTGTCGGCGTACAAAAACGGAATATTCCCTTGGTTCAATGATGATGCCCTTATTTTGTGGTGGAGCCCGGATCCGAGAATGGTTTTGTTCCCGAATAAGGTCAAAATATCAAAAAGTATGGGGAAATTGCTACAACGGGGCGAATTTAAATTAACTAAGAATGAAGCTTTTGAAGAAGTATTGAATCAGTGCGCAAAACAAAAACGCAAGGGACAAGAGGGCACATGGATTACCAAAAATATGAAGAAGGCCTATTTGGAACTTTATAAAAGGGGCTTCGCCAAATCCTACGAAGTGTGGAAAGAAGGTATGCTTGTTGGAGGGCTGTACGGCGTGGACTTAGGAAATGTATTTTGCGGGGAGAGTATGTTCAGTACCGTTTCCAACGCTTCCAAATACGCATTTATCAAATTGGCTGAGGAACTCAATCAAAAAAAGTATGCCTTTATCGACTGTCAAGTATACACCGATCATTTAAGAAGTTTGGGAGCTGAGGAAATTCCACGAAAACAGTTCATTCAACTTTTACAACGAAACATTTAAAGCGCTTAGAAAAAACAGGACATGCTGAAGGTCTTGGCCGAAATCTTCGGTTCTGTATTCCGCTCCAAACTGTAATTTAATTCGTTCGCTAAGCTTCCATCCCAGATGGAGCGTAAATCGGGCATCATATTGGGGTTGTTTTTCTTTTGCAACACTGAGAAGACTTTCCAAGTTGCTTACCAAGTAAGGTTCGCCTACATCCAGCTTTTCCCCATTTAGGGGAAAGTCAATCGTGAATCGGTAACGAAATCTATGCGTGACCCTTTCCGAAGTAATACGCTGTTCCGTACGCAGGCGATGGCCGTAACGCAATACAAAAGGTTTTGATGTGGTATTGTATTGCTGGGTAAGGCGAAGTTCATTGGCACCACTGTCAAATGTTTCCCTAAATCGATATAAAATTCCCAAGGCAATGCTTTGGTTGTCCTGTAATTTGAGGTTCGAGAAGTGAACAAGATCCAATTGTCTAATACTTAATTGAGCCTCTTCATCGTCAAAAATGTAATTGCGGTTTTGAAGGGAAAAATTGTGTGAATAAGTCTCTGAAACGGTATAGTTAAGTGCAACTGAAGGCTGCCAATAGGCCGTGAGGTTTTCTTGGGCGCGTACCGATCCCAAACCAAGACAGACCAACAGCATCCCTGCCAAAACCTTATTGGAAAAGGACATGGTCATACTTTGGTGCAATCGATTTTCTTGTCAATAGATGTTCTCCATTGGCATTATAGGTGACCTCATATTCGCTGCACCCTTCCTTATCTTTTACGGCGATTATAATTTCATAGTTGATTTCAGGTAATATGAGATTTTGAAATGCCTTTCTAAGTACGGTTTTCGCTTCTGGTCCGTTGTTAAGGTACTGTTGTTGTATTTTTTTGATACGGAATTTTCCGTACGTATTGGATAGGTGCTTTTTGATGATCTGCAAAGGCTCTTGGGGAATATCATTTTCTTTAATGATGAACTCCACATCTTCCAAGGTTCCGCTTTCATCAAATTCCACACTGTAGAACAGTTTGTCCTTTTTGAATTTTACCTCGTAGGAAGAGTTTTCCCCATCTATTTCCCGATAATAACGGAGTCGCTTTGCCCCATTTAAATGTTCACCGAGCATAACGATGACATTTTCGGGAAGTTGATTTTCTTGAATGCGATATTCCTTCTCTTGTTTTTTCTGGGCGAAACCTTTTGCTGCAAATAAAAGGAACAGACTGAGCAGGAAATTAGACCTCATAATATCTAAAACAAGTTGTTTCATGATCATTTACCATACCTGTGGCTTGCATATGGGCATAAATAACCGTGCTGCCCACAAATTTGAAGCCTCTTTTTTTCAAATCCTTGCTAATGGTATCCGACAGTTCTGTTTTGGCCGGAGCATCTTTATAGTCTTTAAAGGCGTTTTTAATGGGCCGTCCATTTACGAATCCCCATATATATTTTGAAAAGCTTCCATATTCCTTTTGAACTTGAATAAAAGCTTTGGCGTTGGATACGGTAGCATTTATTTTAAGTTTGTTCCTAACTATTCCCGAATCTTGCAACAGGCTATTGATTTTCGTTTGATCGTACTCTGCTATTTTTCGATAGTCAAAATGGTCAAAGGCTTTTCTGAAATTTTCCCGTTTTCGAAGTATGGTAATCCAACTAAGTCCTGCTTGAAAGGTTTCCAAGATCAAGAATTCAAAAAGGGTGGCATCATCCTTAACGGGAACGCCCCATTCCTTGTCGTGATACGCTTCATAGAGCGAATCCCCAACACACCATCCGCATCGGTGCTTTTCCATAGTAAGGTACTAAAAGTTTTGCACAATATAAAGATAAAGTGGCATGCCTAAAGTGATGTTGAAAGGAAATGTGATAGCCAATGCCATGGGTAAATAAAGACTGGGATTGGCCTTGGGAGCAGCCAATCTCATGGCTGCAGGCACTGCAATATAAGAGGCACTCGCCGCCAAGATTGCAAACAGAAACCTGTTCCCTTCGTTTGCCGTAATATACTGGGTAAACCAAGCAACAAAGATTCCATTTAGGACGGGAATGATGAGGGCAAAAAGTAATGCAAACCAACCCTTTTTCACAAAATCATTTAGTTTTTTACCACTGGAGATGCCCATATCCAATAAAAATACCGCTAAGAATCCCTTGAAAATATCTGTGGTAAAGGGTTTAATATCCTGTGCTTGGTGCTCGTTGGCAAAATAACCGATGGCCAAACTGCCTAAAATAAGCAGGACACTGCCATTGGTCAGTGCATGATGTACGACTTTTCTGAAATCGCCATTTTTTGGTTTTTCCTTATTGAAAATGGCCATTAGCAGTACACCAATTATAATGGAGGGAGCCTCCATTAAGGCCATTACGGCGACCATATGCCCACCAAAATTAATTTGTTCAATTTCCAGAAAGGATATGGCGGTTACAAAGGTTACAGCACTGACCGAACCATATGCCGCAGCTATGGCGCCAGAGTTTGCAACCGAAAATTTTCTCCTTAATATAAAGTAACTGTATATCGGAACGATAACGGCCAAAACGATGCCAAAGAGCAACGACCAAACGATTTCCATATTGAGTTCACTATGGGAGAGTTCCACACCCCCTTTGAACCCAATGGCAAAAAGCAGGTAAAGGGAAATAAATTTGGAGGAGTTTGGAGGAATTTCCAAATCACTTTTCAGCTGCACCGCTATGATTCCCAAAAAGAAGAATAGCAGTGCAGGATTGGTGAGATTATCCAGCAGTAGGTGTAAGTCCATTAAGACTATTCTTCAACGGAAATCTCAAGCACGCCGTGGATTCGCAATTTTTTTCCCATATGACGGACTTGGGCGATAAATTCTTTGGTGATTTCTTTTTCTTTTTGGAGTTCGGCTATCCTTCCGTCCGGATATTTGGTGTCGGCGTCGGCGGTCCCTTCACACCAGGAAATTCTTTGAAGCTTGTGGAAGTTGATTTTCTCGTTCAATAGGGCCAAAACAACATCCGAAGTTTCTGATGGTGTAAAAGTGCCATCGACCAATTGTATTTTCTGTTGTGTTTTTACCAATGTTTCCATAATCATTAACTTAATTTCGTCTTATCTGTTTTTGACCAATAAAGTGCATTCCAATAAGTGCGAAAACAATAAAAGCTCCCATGGACAACCACTCGAAGAACAAATAATCATTCACGGCGGAAAGAATCAAGAATGCAACAAAACATAAACCTAAAAGAAGGTAGGCGATGGTATTTATTTGATTTAACACCGTACCGGTGTTGCTTTGTTTGGTCGAGTCTAGATTTTGTGTTGTGCGTGCGGACATTTGTTCAATACTTTTCTGCAAATATGAAACAAAAATGAAATAAATTTTTATTTATA
>JBCDBE010000065.1:0-21368 GCA_039184365.1 Bacteroidota bacterium
AAATCTCAAATCCACCTAGCGGCTTTGCATCCGCAGTGTTGTACCATCCACTGGACATACCATAAATGGCCGCTTCCTGCAATGGACCCAAAAATGCATTCGCATAACGTTCGGCGTCTTCCAATCCAGAGATAAAAATATCGTTTAAATCCTGTGCTTTCACAAAAGAAAACGCACATAAAGCCAACATCAAGAATATTTTTTTCATTTTGTAGGAATTTATAGGTACTAAACTAAAAAACCCAGACGAATCTTCTGGGTTTTTGTTGTGAATTCATATGTTATGGTTTATAAACTACACATCAATGTTGGCGTAAACCGCATTCTTTTCGATAAATTCCCTTCTTGGTGGCACTTCATCACCCATCAACATGGAAAATATGCGGTCGGATTCCGTAGCATTTTCAATACTCACCTGGCGTAACGTTCTGTACTCCGGATTCATAGTGGTATCCCAAAGTTGCTCAGCATTCATTTCACCAAGACCCTTGTAACGTTGAATGCTGGCTCCCCCTTTCATGGATTCCACAATTTCGTCGCGTTCCGCATCATTCCAAGCATATCGCTTTTTGCTCCCCTTTTTTACCAAGTACAAGGGCGGGGTTGCAATATAGACATGTCCACTTTCTATCAATTCCCGCATGTAACGGAAGAAAAAGGTCAAAATCAATGTCTCAATATGGCTACCATCCACATCGGCATCACACATGATAACGACCTTATGATAGCGCAATTTTTCAAGGTTCAAAGCTTTGCTGTCTTCTTCCGTCCCTATAGTTACACCCAAAGCTGTATAGATATTCTTGATTTCTTCGTTCTCAAACACTTTATGCTGCATCGCTTTTTCCACGTTCAAAATCTTACCCCGCAGCGGAAGAATGGCTTGGAAGTTTCTATCCCTTCCCATTTTGGCGGTCCCCCCCGCAGAATCCCCCTCCACGAGGAACAATTCACAGTTTTCCGGATCTTGATCGGCGCAATCCGAAAGTTTACCTGGTAATCCGCCACCTCCCATCGGGTTTTTACGCTGTACCATCTCACGTGCCTTCGCAGCGGCATGTCTGGCCTGGGCGGCCAATTTTACCTTTTCAACGATTTGCTTGGCATCATCAGGGTGTTCTTCCAGATAATTCGTCAACATTTCAGAAACGGACTGACTTACGGCACTGGTCACCTCCCGATTGCCCAATTTGGTTTTGGTCTGTCCTTCAAATTGAGGTTCTGCCACTTTTACGGAAACTATCGCCGTTAATCCTTCGCGGAAATCATCCCCTGAGATTTCGAACTTCAACTTATCAAGAAGGCCTGAGTTATCGGCATATTTCTTCAAAGTGGTGGTCAATCCCCTTCTAAAACCGGAAAGATGGGTTCCTCCTTCATGGGTATTGATGTTGTTGACATAACTGTGCAGATTCTCGGAGAAACCATTGTTGTATATCATGGCGACCTCGACGGGAATACCGTTCTTTTCCCCTTCCATGGAGATGACACTTTGGATCAACGGCTCCCTGGTCTCGTCCAAAAACTTAATGAACTCCTTAAGTCCTTCCTCTGAGAAGAAGGTTTCGGAAATAAATTCCCCTTTTTCGTCCTTGTTTCGTTTGTCGGTAAGGGTAATGGTCACCCCCTTGTTCAAATAGGCAAGTTCCCGCATACGGTTGGCCAGGGTATCATAGCTGTATTCCGTAGTTTGTGTAAATATGGTCTTATCTGGGTGAAAAGTGACAACGGTACCGCTTTTATCACTGCTCCCCACACTTTTTACCGGATACATGGTTTTGCCCCTTTCATACTCCTGCTCCCAAATCTTACCTTCCCTATGGACCGTGGCCTTTAGATGTTCCGACAATGCATTGACACAGGAGACGCCTACGCCGTGAAGCCCCCCGGAAACCTTATAGGAATCCTTATCAAACTTGCCCCCCGCACCAATCTTGGTCATAACAACCTCCAGGGCCGACACGCCTTCTTTTTTATGTAAGCCTACCGGTATCCCACGACCGTTATCGTGAACGGTAATGGAATTGTCCCCATTGATGGTTACACCTATGGTATCACAGTGTCCTCCCATGGCCTCGTCAATGGAATTATCCACTACTTCGTAGACCAAATGGTGAAGTCCCCGCGTTCCCACATCCCCAATATACATGGAAGGGCGCATCCGCACGTGTTCCATACCCTCCAAAGCCTGGATACTATCAGCTGAATATTGGGGAGATTTTACTTCTTCGCTCATAACTATTTATCGGTTATTTTATCTAAAATCAAATCCTACAAATATACGAAATACCCAATGAAATTAAGGTCTAAGGTCGTATTAGGAAGTTGGAGTTATCAACAAAATTTTGTGAAAAAAACAGGGCGCGGAACCCACCCTGAACTGCAGGTTCCTTTAAGGAAATTGTTGCCTTGGTTTTGAGGTTTATCTTCTAGGACAACAAATTCCGAACGGTTCTTTAAAAGTAGAGCAGTAAAGGTCCACCACTTAAAAATGCCTTAAAAAATGGTAGGCTAAAAAGATCATCCAAAAGATCCACTGAAAGTATATGTGGACTAAAGATTTCTAAATACCGTTTACAATTGGGCGTTCATAAATGACGGGGTATCTGTTGGACCTTGTATCTTTAAGCATCATTTAAAAACAGATATACCATGAAAAAACTAATTTTTCCCACCCTTTTTTTCCTTCTTATGTTAACCACTGTGGAAGCACAAGATGCCACTGCGACAAGCAAGGGCAGTTGGCTCATCGAAGCAAATACGGGCTTCGGTGGTGGTGATTTTAGCGTTGCCAATACTGCGAATACTAGCTTTGGCCTATCATCATCCAATGGCACTACAATTTGGGCAATCGGAGCGGAAGGTGGTCATTTTATTGCAGAAGATTTAGCATTAAAACTTGGATTGGGTTTCACCGATTTAGATGGCGAGACCATTTTTACCTACAAAGTTGGTGCTAAATATTATGTAAATGGAAGTATTCCCTTTCAAGTTGATTTTACCGGAGCAAGTTCAGATTTATTCTTTGATGAAGACCCCTTATGGCTGGGACTCCAAGGGGGTTACGCCATATTTATCGCAGACAATGTTAGCGTAGAGCCAGGATTGCGCTACAACATAAGTCTCAATAGTGATTTTACGGAAGAGGGACTTTTTGAGTTCAGGATAGGATTTGTAATTCATCTGTAATTCCAACAATAAAAAGGGAAAAGGGGGCATTTGTCCCCTTTTCTTTTAAGGATAACACCATAAAAAGAAGCACCAAAATTGGTGCTTCTTCCTAACTAAATTCACGAAGCAAAATGCTTCCCAAATGAAAACTACTTTACATAAGCATCTTCATGAACTTGGGCTACTGCCCGTCCCGAAGGATCGTTCATATTTTTAAAGGCTTCATCCCATTCCAACGCAATTTTGGTGCTACAGGCCACGGAAGGTTCCTGTGGCACGCTCAATGCAGCCGCATCAGAAGGGAAATGTTCTTCAAAGATGGAGCGATAATAATATTCTTCTTTTGTTGTTGGGGTTTGAATAGGGAACTTAAAATGGGCATGCTTCATCTGCCCATCACTGATTTCCTCTTCTACAAGGGCTTTAAGAGTGTCTATCCAGCTATATCCCACACCATCCGAAAATTGCTCTTTTTGGCGCCATGCCACACTTTTTGGTAAATAGGTCTCAAAGGCCTTCCGAACCACCCATTTTTCCATTCGCTCCCCCGTAATCATCTTATCTTTTGGATTGATGCGCATGGCAATATCCATAAATTCCTTGTCCAAAAACGGCACTCGCCCTTCAATGCCCCATGCTGCCAGCGATTTATTGGCCCTAAGGCAATCGTACATATGGAGTTTATCCAATTTACGCACGGTTTCCTCGTGAAAATCCTTTGGACTGGGTGCTTTGTGAAAATAGAGGTAGCCGCCAAACAGTTCGTCAGCACCCTCGCCGGAAAGTACCATTTTAATGCCCATGGATTTTATGACCCTGGCCATTAGATACATAGGTGTACTGGCCCTAATGGTAGTAATGTCATAGGTTTCCAAGTTGTAAATCACATCCCTGATGGCATCCAAACCTTCTTGAATGGTAAACTTGATCTCATGATGGATGGTTCCAATGTGGTCGGCCACTTTTTGGGCAGCCACCAAATCCGGGGAACCTTCCAATCCCACGGAGAAGGAGTGCAACTGCGGCCACCAGGCTTCTTTGGTATCTCCGGATTCCACGCGCATTTGGGAATATTTTTTCGCTATGGCCGAAGTCACTGAACTATCCAAACCACCAGAAAGGAGTACCCCATAGGGCACATCAGACATCAATTGTCTTTTTACAGCAGCGGAAAGCGCTTCGTGCAACGCCTCTACACTGGTTTCGTTTTCCTTAACATGGTCATATTCCATCCAATCACGGTGGTACCATCTCACAAACTCACCCGTGGCGCTGTGCAGGTAGTGTCCCGGAGGGAACAATTCAATTTTTGAACAGGTCCCTTCCAAAGCCTTAAGTTCCGAAGCCACATAAAACGTACCGTTTTTGTCCCATCCAATGTAAAGGGGAATAATACCCATATGGTCACGGGCAATGAAGTATTCGTCTTTTTCAACATCATAAATCGCAAAACCGAAGATGCCATTCATCTCATCCACAAAGTCCACCCCTTTCTTTTGATATAGTGCTAAAATGACCTCACAGTCGGACTGGGTTTGAAATTGAAATTCCCCTTCAACCTGTTTACGCAACCCGCGATGGTTATAAATTTCTCCATTGGCCGCCAAAACGAGTTTCCCATCGGTACTGAATAAGGGCTGTTTACCTGAGGCCGGATCAACAATGGCCAAACGTTCGTGGGCCAAAATCGCTTTTTCATCGGCATAGATACCACTCCAATCGGGTCCACGGTGCCGTACCTTTTTAGACATTTCCAAAAGTTGGGGCCGTAATTTATCCGAAGGCTCTTTTAAATCAAACGCACATACAATTCCACACATGGTACTTTCTTTAACTATAAAATGTTTACAAATTTTAAACTAATTCTATTTTTTTGAAATCATTAAGTCAATTTTTATTCCAAAAAGAAACTTAATTTGTTTAAATTAAACCAAATTGAAGGTATTTTTCCCTAGTATGGGGTTCTTGACCTTCAAATTGAAAGGCTGCAAATTTTAACGCATTTTTAAAAATTTGCAAGCGGGATAAGGACTAGTTTTGAATTTCGACATATTGAATACATAGCGTACTATTTTATAACTCCTTTAAAAATTTTAAACGAATGAAAAATCTGTTTGTATTAACCTTCTTTGCTTTGGCCCTAATTGGTATGGATGCCACTGCACAAAAGTTTAGTGGTTTGGACAAAAGTCCTGCGGACATTGCCTCCTTCCCATCCAGCTACAAAGAATCCGGTAAATCGGTCCGCGTTATTTATGGTCGTCCACAATTAAAAGGTCGGGACATGGGCACTTTGGCGCCTACCGGAAAAGTATGGCGTACCGGTGCCAACGAAGCTGCTGAAATCACCTTTTATAAGGATGCCACTTTTGGTGGGGAAAAAGTAGCGGCAGGTACCTATTCCTTATTTACCATCCCTGGAGATGGGGAATGGACCGTTATTTTGAACAACAACCTCAATCAATGGGGCGCCTATTCCTACGATAGTGCTGCCGATGTGGTACGTGTTACTTCAGCGGTCTCCAACGACGGTGAGGCATTGGAAGCCTTTTCCATGGCCTTTAAAGAAGTGGATGGTGGTGCCCATTTGGTGATGGGTTGGGGAACTACCCGAATTGCCACTCCTGTAATGTTCTAAGTCCCGTTCCAATTGAAACGGTCTCAGCTCCCAAACCCAACGGTTTGGGAGTTTTTTTTATGAAATTGGGGATAATTCCCTCAATGCCGATACATTAAAAAGTTATCTTTATTCTAATTCAATGTGCAATGGTATATTTTAAACACCTCTTTTTGTTCATGGCCCTGGGCGCCCTTTTTTCTTGTTCGGAAGATGATCTTCCTGAAACGGAGGACCCCAATTTATTTATGGGAGTTTGGAAATTGGAAAGCTCCGTTCGCAACAACGTTGCTCAAACCCTTACTGATTGTAACAAAGAAAGTACTTTAATCCTGTTTTGGTTCAGCGAGGCCGATCCCAACTACAATGCCGAAATCCATACGTATGAGGTTAACGCAAGTGGTGAATGTATCGTGGTACAACAAATTATAGATGCTTCGTGGAGACCGGTTACCATTTTTGATGCTGAGGGAGGTGCAACAGCCGAAGTTCCATTGAGCTATACCATTGGAGATACTCTGGTTAGCTTAGAACTAAGTATTGAAAATAACATTTTAACGCTTCAAGGTGAGATGCCCATTGATGGCGAAATGGTATTCATTTTAAATACCTATCGACAACTTCAACAAGAAATTTGACCATCCCTATTTTCCTTTGGTTTTATCTCAATACCCATCATCGCCCCTTCCGAGATATGCGCGAATGGAAGTGATCAAACCGTCTTCATTAAAGGTGATAACATCAACGACGTACAATGCTTCGACCTTGTTGACCACTATCTTTAGTTCAGCGGCGACCGTATCTGTATTTTCATAGGTGGAAAGCACATCAATGGTAAGCGATCGTGCGGCTTCAAAGTTCTTCTTGGTTTCTTCAACGGCTTTTTGTTTGCCCACCACTCGGATCTTCCAATCGCGAAGTATGATACCATCAGCAAATAGGGCGGTCACGCCATCCAAGTCTTTATTGGCATACATGATTAGATAAGAAAGGCATCGTTCCTTATTGGTGGCTTTTCGCATATTCTTTTGTGGTGTTGGCATGTGGATAGGAATGAACAATGGTTCTTTTTGTATGCCATTCTCTATTCAGTCCGGTTTTTTAGTATTGGTTCCTTTCCAGCTTCGCCCTATTCCAGGCCGAAGTATTGGCCGCAGCGTCGTAAGTGCTTTGCAAAAAAGCCACTAATACCTTTTCAGGAGTTGCGGATTTTTGCACATCTTCATATTTCAAGAAAAATTCGCCCATGTCAGCGCTCCAAAAGGCTTGTTTAGGGCGTACTTTTTGCTTTCCAAAGGCCTCATTACCCGGATAAGCATATGAATAAAAGGCAGGAAAGGGAAAATCTTTGGAACCCAACCAGAAACCGGCACTGCTCACTTCTTTTGAGTACGCCTCCTGCATTACATCCAAGGGCATATTGGGCATGCCCCCTTGGTGCAAAGGGGCATCCTCTCCAGAGAATCGCGTTACAGCCAAATCAAATGCACCCCAAAACAAATGGACGGGACTTGCTTTGCCAATAAAGTCACTTCTAAATTGATTGAAGACCTCATTGATATTTACCATGGCCTTCCAAATGGCCTGTGCAGCATTCCTATCATAGGATTTATTGATGGTATTCTGTGCAAAAGGAATTGCGGGTGTGATTTCATTGGGACTCCCATGGATTTTGACATAAATACCCAGTTGGTCGAGTTTTTCAAAAAGTTCCTTATAAAAATCGGCCACCGTTCTTGGGTATAAATCTAGAATAACAATGCCCGCATTGGAGCATTCCACAATGAGCTGATGTTGCTTAAAGTCAAAGTCGATTTGAAACACCCTTCCTTCATAAGGAATGGCATTGGTCGTAAAGCCTTTTGTACTAATGTATAAAGGAACGTGCCAGGAGTGGTTCTGCCAGGGCATGGTTTTGAACCGAATCTTTCCAACAATTTGAATCCATTGATGTAGGGTTTCTATGGTATCCTGCATGCCTGCAAAATCCAAATGGGGCCAATCTTGTTTGTTTTCCATTTTTTATTTTATTGAATACTAATTTCTTGCATCTAAATATGCCTCCGAATGAGGTGAAATTGCTGTGCATTTCCACGTGAAAATTCCAGCCCTTTTAAGGACAAACTCGCATAAAATTATCAAAAAGCAGCCATTAACCATATGCATCACTAGTATCGCTTGTTAATCTTTTTCAGATAAATCCAACCAGTCTGGAATTGCCTCAAAACCATTTTTCCTACATCTGTCAATCGTGCTTTCCAGGGTAAATGGGTCATATTCCATCCAATCAACCTGCTCGATTATTTTCAAATCTTCATCAAAATGCAGCCATATGGTAAATTCCATTCCCCAATCCGTATTTATAAGCTGCCCATCATAGTAAAAGGGATTCAAATGCCCTTTGCCAGCCGCTGCATTTCCTTCTACAACGAGCGATTGTAAGTTGAGATGTTTTTGTTCGGGATCCATTTTCCTAAACCGATCCCCTTCTTCGTCCCATTTGTAAAATCGTTTTAATTTCCAAAGGCTATCCAATTCCAATTGGAGTGTTATATCTTTAAAATGGACGTTCGCGCTATAAAAGGAACAGAACTTCTCCCAATTGGAGCGTTCGGCAAAAGTCTCAAAAAATTCCAGCGCTTTGCTTTGCACCCTTTGTTCGAAGGCATTGGCACCCGCTGTATTTGTTTGGTTACAACCGGATATTGTAAAAAGAATTGCTATAAGCTGCACCCATGTCATTAAGGAATTCCTGTTCTTCATTATCATTCCATTATGCCAAACTTTCCTGGGTTGTGATTCGCATTGGCTTTTCATTTTTATTCTTCTATACCTTGGCCAAACGTCAACAAATTGCCAGTTGGGTCAACTATTGAAAATTCTTTCTGTTTCCAAGGTTTTGCCTCCAACTTACCATTTGGATGGATTGCTGTTTTGTTGTCCAAAAGGGATTGATACCATTCATCGATATGATCCGTTCTAATGTAAACCCCTGCATAATTTTCTTTGGGGTCAAGTTCTTGAAATAAAAAGAAATGAATCTGAATTTTATCCTTTTTTATCATCAAATACCCATCATATTCACCAAATACCTTAAATCCTAATTGCGTTAGATAAAATTCACGTGTTGCTGTTTGATCACGCATTGGTAATTTCGGATTGATAGCTGTCAACATATTGTTTTCTTTTTTTGGTTTTGTCTTTAAATCGGGTTGAAATCCATGTTATCCCAAGTTTTACCCATATTCTTCAATGATTGTCGAACGGGCGATACTATGTGTGGTTGCATGGGTTAGGAAGTAACCTTGCTACAAATTTAAAATGTTCAACCAATAGCGAAATCGAAGGTCTGGTGGGAACAAGCGATTCCCTTTGGCCATTGTCCTAAAACGTTTTTTTAAGTTCGTAATGATGAGCAATTTTTTTTTCAAAACGAGCGACCAAATTTCTTATTTCCCCGAAGGCATTGATTCGGCTGTTACACATTCCAATACCACCAATTCCTGTTTCAGGATTGAAATAAGCAAACGAAAAAACGCCAATTTCACCACCATCGTGTATAATATATCCTTTTCCCGATATGCCCCAAAAAATCCCAACATTATACCTGGTACTAAACTCCGAATCATCCCGATTAATAAAATTTTCGGCCGTTAGTTGTGGCTCAAATAATTTTTTATAGGATCCTTTCTTCAGGATGGTGCCTTGTCCATAGTAACCCTTTAGCATTTCCATCATATACTTACTTAAGTCAGCGACACTTGAAATTAAATGTCCCTCGGGATAGCCTTGGTAGGTGTTTCTAGGAAATACGTAATTCATCGTCGGTGACTCACGGTCATCGGGACAAAATGGTTTTGATAATAGGGAATCATCAATGTCATCATAAAACCAAGCTGAATTTGACATCTTTAATGGGTTTAAGATAAATTCCTTTGTATAATCCGAGAAACTTCGTCCGGAGCGTATTTCAATTATACGAGCCGCTACGGAAGTACCAACGTTCGAATAATTGTAAAACAATCCTGGCCTGGATTTTACAAAATCTTTTTCGTCATACCACTCGCCGTTTTTGGTACATACATTCTGAATATATTCATCGAGAGAAAGAGGCTTATTGTTTTCAATGGAAATCAAAAAATTGTAGTTTTCGTCAGGAATTTCCCCTTTCTTGATCGTGTTTGGTTCCAAAAGCCAATACGATTTTTCAAAATCATCGAAATAGTGCGGAATGGTTGAGGTATGCGTAGCCAGGTGCTTGACTAAAATCTCATCTTCTGGAAAAAATGGGTTTATAATGCTATAAGGAAGAATATCATTTATTCTTTCATTCAAATCCAATTTGCCCTGCTCAACAAGTTTCATCAGGGCTACCCCTACAAATGTCTTTGAAATAGATGCGATGGGATGGATGGTGTTTTCAGTATATTCTTTTTTTCCTTCCAAGTCGGCATAGCCAACACCCTTTATAAAAATTATTGAGTCTTTATTTACCAAAGAAATGGCTGTGCCGGGGAATCCACTTTTTCGGTACAATTTTTCAAAGCTATTGTTCAGCGTATCAAGTAGGGATGGGATGTCCCTGATTTCTTTCCCAATAGGTCTTTTTTTTTCTACACAGCTAAGGATCAATAGCAGCAAAAGGGAAAATTTTAAAATGGTTTTCATATCTATTGGATTGACTTTCCAATAAATACTTTGATTTGCGCCGGTAGTTACAAAAATTTGATTAAAAGGTTGTACCCCTTGTTCATATCAGTGTAGCAGCTATTGAAATAGCCCCTTTCTAGCAGGTGATCGATGACGATAACTTCCCTTTTTTCCTATTTCACCTGCTCTCCACCCACAAAGACCTTTTCAGCCTGTATTTCGGGGATGGAACGAACGTCTACCGTCATGATATCCTCACTCAATATCACAAAATCCGCTTTTTTCCCCACTTCTATACTGCCTTTTACATCCTCCCTAAAATTGGAATAGGCCGCCCAAATCGTCATGCCTTTCAGGGTTTCCTCACGGGTCAGGGCATCCTTCATCTGAAAGCCCCCTTCGGGGTAGGCTTCCAGATCCTGTCGCGCCACAGCCGCATAAAAGGTCAGGAACGGACTCACTTTTTCCACAGGAAAATCCGTACCCAAAGCTACGATGCCCGCTTTGTTCAAAAGCATTTTAAAGGCATAGGCGCCGCGCATGCGTTGCAGTCCCAAACGCAGTCCGGCCCAGTACATATCACTGGTAGCATGGGTAGGTTGTACAGAGGGAATGATGCCTTTCTCAAAGTAATCAAAATCATTGTCCGTAATCACTTGGGCGTGTTCCACTTTCCAGCGGCGGTCAGGTTTACCTTCCAAGGCCTTGGCATACGCCCGTAACACCACAATGTTGGCAGAATCCCCAATGGCGTGCGTGTTCATTTGATAGTCCGATGCCGCTATGCGTTCCGCCAAGGCTTCCATTTCCTCTGTTGGCGTGATCATGGCCCCAAAATGACCGGGTTGGTCGGAATAGGGGGTTTTTAGTGCAGCCCCACGAGAGCCCAAGGCACCGTCCCCATAGACCTTTACTGACCTTACATTTAATCGATCGGTCTCCACAATACCTTTATTCAAATAGTATTCCAGGTTGTCCTCATTGTTGCTCACCATGGCGTAAACGCGAATCTTTAACTCCCCCGCTTGTTGAAGGCTATCAATCAGTTCAATGACCGATTTGTTCAAACCGGCATCGTTTACCGTGGTCAGGCCGTAATCAAAACAGAGGGTTTCTGCGTCTTTTAAGGCTTGAATTTTTGTAGCTAGACTGGGTTTAGGTATCACTGCGTCCACCATGGCCATGGGGCGATCTACCAAAACCCCAGTAGGTTCGCCGTCGGTGCCAAGGATGACCTCACCACCGCTTACTTTGGTAGCTTTGGTAATCCCGGCCATATCCAAGGCTTTTTGGTTGACCAGATACGCATGGCCATCCACGCGTTCCAACGCCACTGGGATATCAGGGAAAAGTTGGTCCAAGGCGTCTTTGGTGGGAAAGGCCTTCTCTTCCCAATCATTTTGGTCCCAGCCCCTGCCCAATATAAATTCAGAAGGACGTTCCTTTTGAAAGTCATCTACCTTTTCCAAAATCTCTTGGTAACTGGTCGTACCCCTTAGATTGACCACTTGTTGTGTCATCCCCAAGCCATAAAAATGACAGTGGGCATCGATCAAACCGGGAACCACGGTTTTTCCCTGCGCATCCAGCAATTCCTTGGCCTTATATTTTTTAAGGATGTCCTCTTCATTGGCAACCGCCACGAACACTCCATCCTTAATGGCGGCTGCACCAGCCTTTGAAAAGGTGGAATCCACAGTGTACATATTGGCATTGGCAATTATGAGGTCTACTTCTTGCTTTTTGCTGCAGGAGACGGCAAAACAGAGAAGGATAAAAAGTACGTATACTTTTTTCATTTATGATGGGCTTTCTCCAAAAATAAGAAATAAAAAACCCCAAGAAAATTACACTTGGGGTTCCATTTTATGGTCAAGTTGTTACCTATTGGTCGTCAAATTTGGTCATCACAAATTCAACGCTTCTATCGGCCAAATGGCCTTGTTCAATCTTACCATTTCTAAGCGCCTTGGTTTCGCCTACCCCTTCCCATACGATACGCTCATCATTAATCCCCAGTTTTTTCAGGTACAGTGCAACGGCCCTCGCCCTTAGGGAAGAAACAAATTTGTTGTACTCAGGAGTACCCGCGTCCGTAGAATGCCCAGTGATTTTCAGCTGTACTTCTGCATTTTCCCTCAGGTATTTAAAAATCTTCTTGATACTTGCTATGGCCGCATCATCCAACTCATATCCCTTTGGCTCAAACGGTTTATGCTCCAAGACGTAGATTTTATCCTTTTCGTAATTGACGCGTGGCAATTCTTCCAACTGAAAATCATCGACAAAGTAGTAGGAGAAATCACTTGGAATCAAGGCGCCCACATGGTCCAGCAATGATGTATCCCCATTATCATTGAAATTCCCGACCAACAGATGGGTTTCAAAACCTTTAGCCTCAAATTCGCCTTGAAGGGTAATCCATCCCTCGGTATCGGCCATAGATCTATCGGCTTTTAGCGGTACTTCTTGAAATTGTAGCCCCTTCTGTAAATTCAAACGTTCCGTAGTCAAGGTGGTGCTATTGGGCAAGCGAAGTTTTCCATTGGTTAAAATCACCGACATGTTCTTTAGGGCCAAGGTGGAGGCTTCCGCCAAACTTACCTTAAAGGATATTTTATGGGGAAACTTTTCCCGAAGTACCGCTTGGGTTCCCAACTGTACATATTCACGGTAATCATTTAGGGCGTAAAAATAAAGTCCTAAATACCCATTACCTTCTGCCGCCGGTTGATTTCCCTTAAAATTAGTTGGAATTCCAAAGTCTTCATTGCTACATTGATTGAAATAGTCCCCCGAACTGGATGTTGGCAGAGACACCTCTTGCAATACTGCGTTTAGACTGGTGAAATTGGAAGGACAGGATGAATAATCCTCAAATCCAGCATTTAAAATAAGGTTTTGCCCCATCATGGGGACCCCTATCAGTAAACAAATAATTAAAAAAAAGCGAGTGTAGAATCGTTCCATAGGCTATGATGATTTGGGTTCTCGCTTGCAGTAAAAACGTAATTTCATCGTCTTTAGTATGTATTTTATCGATTCGAAAGCATTCCGCCTTGAAATTGAGATACTAAGACCCGGCAGTTTTCGTTATTATTGTCCAAATCTTACTGTAATGCGCATATTGACCATTGTGCTGGCACTGGCTTTTGCCCCCATTCTTGGTCAAGCCCAAAACACGGTCACCGGTAAAATCGTGGATGAGCTTGGGTTGCCCATATATATGGCTGGAATTACCCTGGATGCTACTAAAGACGTTGTCTATACGAACTATGATGGTAATTTCATCTTAAGTAGCGAAAAGGACTTTCACTGGAAAATCACTATCAGTTCTGTTGGTTATAAAACGGAATCCTTCTTTGTTCTTGATGGCGGTAACGCCGGAGAAATTATGCTGGAATATGGCGATGAGCTTCGTGAACTCCTCATCAGTGAGCAGTCGCTACCCGATAATTTAAAGAAACCGTAAACTACTGGTCTTCAAATTCAGTAATTACGAAATCTACCCGTCTATTTTTTAAACGTGCTTCATCAGTCAATTTGGGCACCAAGGGCTTTCGATTCCCATGCCCCTCCCAAACGATGCGGTCTTCAGGAAATCCGAGTTCTACCAAATAGGTCGCCACGGATTTGGCCCTTCTGTGGGATAGAAATTCATTATGGCCTTCAGAACCCATATCATCGGTATGGCCATTAATGGTAATCCTGACCTTGGGCATATTTCTAATTTTTTTGTACAGTTCACGTACTTTGGTTCTTGCAAGTTCAGACAATAGATAGCTGTCCGTTTCAAATCGTACCCCTTCTATTACATAAGGAGCGCCCAGTTCATACATTTCGTGGTGCGTTTTAACCAAAACCACCTCATCGATATAGTAGTAGGCGAACTCTTTGGTCACCGATCCTTTGTTCGATGTGGTGAACTTTGTAGTGAACGCATCACCACGAAAATTACCCAAGACGATATTTTGTTCAAAACCCTTTGCTTCAAACCCAATTTCAACTTTGACCCAATCGTTGACATCTCGGGAACTCCCTTTCCAGGACAATTTTTGAAAATTGAATTTTTGATACTTTCCCCTTAGTAACCGACTTTTTGAGAGATTCTTTGAAGTTTCCAAGGAAATAGGTTCATCCGTGAACAATACCCCAAGTGAAGATGTGGAAACCGTTGAACTTTCGGCAAGGGACACAAAAAAACTAAACTCATAGTATTCTCCTTTTTTTAAAACGGTATCCAATGGGAGTTGGATATATTCCCTGTAATTATTTGGGGAATATAGGTAGAGTCCGGCATAGGCTTCTCCTGAATACGCTTTCTGTTGTCCCCTAAAATTTTTGGGAATTCCAACCTTTCCTTGGGAACAGGCGCTAAAAATATCGGTCGTTCCTGCGGTAGGAGAACTCAAATACTGAGCAATCTTCGCTAGGCTGCTCACTTCTTTGGGACACTCCGTCAATTGTTCAAAGCCCCCGTTTAACACAAGATTGGTCTGCGAAAAACAAGTGAATGTTTTGGTCAGGCAACAAAAAATGAGAACAACAGCGATTCGGGACATAGCAATATGGAGTTACTATGCTTACATAACTCCACAGTTTTCGTTTTATTGTACTAGTAATCAATGTGATGCTATGGGAAAACTACCTGAAATTCCACCCTTCTGTTCTTTGCCCTATCCCGATAGGAGGTATTTGAGACCAGGGGTTTTTCAGCTCCATGACCAAACCATACTATTCGGTTGGCTTCGATACCTGCTCCAATGAAGTAATTCGCGATTACTTTAGCCCTTTTTTCCGATAGTAGTTGATTGTACGTATGGGTACCCAAATTATCCGTATGTCCATGTATTTCTAGCTTTAGACCTCCATTGTTGCGCAGTTTTTCAAGAACCAGGGCCAACTCCTCTTCGGCTTTGTCGCTGATTTGAAATTGGTCAAAATCAAAATGAATGTTCTGAAAAACATAGAGCGTGTCTATTTCGATTTCTTTTGACGGGGGTTCGTCCCCAAGAAGGGTCAAGGAAACCATATCAATATAATAATAGGCTCCTTTTTTGGTTTCCCTTCTTTTCGTCCGTACTTTTCGGGTGGAACCATTATTCCTTAAGTTTCCCAAAACCAAATATTTCTCAAAGCCCTTGGCCATAAAGGAGGTGCTGATTTTCAACCAAACGGATTTATCCTCGTGAAAATTGGAATGGTTGATTTCCAACACTTGAAATCGATTGCCCTTGGTTCGAAACAACCTACCCTTCGATAATTCCTTCTTTGTATCTACACCCAGTTCTTTATAGCTCAAAGCCACCCCAAAGTCCTTTACCGCAAAGTCCGATCCTTCCGCCAGGCTCACATAAAATTCCAACTTATATTTCTGCCCATTTTGAAGTATACGGGTCAGTTCTGCCTGAATGTATTCCCGATAATCTCCAGGGGCATAGAAATAAAGCCCAGTATAGGCCTTACCTGATTTAGGATGCTGCACACCATTAAAATTTTCAGGAGCGCTCATCACCTTGCTGCAGGTGTTGAAATAGTCCGTAGAACCCTGGGTTGGCGTAGACCAATTTTTTACTTGTGTACCAAAAGTACCCAAGGCATTGGGACACTCCAGATATTCCTCAAAACTTGGGTTTTTGACAAGGTTTTGGGGCTTTACCCACAAAGGAAGCATTAGAAAAAGTATCGTAATAACCTCTTTCATCTACTTCTAAGGTAAGGAAATACCGTTAGGTGTGGGGATTCCTTTTTTAATGACCTATTTCAGTGTAGCCCCAAAACCCACATCCATTCCAATGGAATTACAGGAATAAAAAGTATTTCTTACGACACTAAGGAAGAATTTATTCCGCTCATAAACGCACTTTGTAAAGACGAAACACTTAAACTATTTATTGGGGATGGCGTTAAAAATTTGGAGTATGAAAACGTTTGATATCAAGAGATTAGGGAACTAAGACGGCGGATTTGCGCAACATGTGCGGTACAAATGCTTAATGGATGCAACCAACAAACACTAAAAAAGTCTTTTATAACTGAAATATGAAATGTAATTTATCATGGTATTGATGTTCAACCTTACTTGGAAAATACATAAATGTGAAATTATCCTTCTTCTAAGAATTGAACCTACCATGACGTTACCCCCGCCTAACCAAAATCTACTATACCCATGAAAGAGACTTTCTTGGATATGGTCGGAAAGGTAGCACCCATTACTGACGCTTTTAGGAAAGATTTCTATGATAAAACAAGGGTAATACACCTCAAAAAAAACGGTATTTTAGTGGATTATGGTGATTCTCCGCAACGGGGATTTTTCATTGTCTCAGGGAGCTTCAAATCGGCACTTCTCACTGATTACGGAAGTTTCAAAACCGTCTGGTTCTTTTTTGATGAACTTTTTCCAGTAATCCCTATCGCAGATAATATGATTCAAGGCAATCCCACAAATTATCGGGTGACTGCTATGGAAGATTCCATTGTTATAGAAATGAAAAATAAACACTTACGATACTGGAATCAGGCATATGAAGAATTTAGCAGATTTTCCCGTATGGATATGATTAAGGACTTCGTACGAATGGATGAGATAAGAGCCCATTTGATTGGATATTCCAAAGAGGATTTTGTTAGGTTCTTGAACAAAAAATACCCCGTGATACTTCAACGTACTCCAGCCAACACCGTGGCCGATTTTATGGGTATTACCCCTGAATGGTATTCGAAAATAAGAAAAAAAATTCCGCTCAAACCGGGCTATTCGAACAATCGTTTTTAAAGAAGGGCGGATATCGATATGAATCTTTACCAGGGGTCAGTAGTCTATGCATTATAAAACTTACAACATAGGACAATTCCCTAGTGTATTTCTGGGATATAAAAAATGGTAACATTATCGAATTTGTAACCAAATTTCTAATGATGAAAGGTGTTCCGTAAAAGGTGAATTACGGATACAACGAAAAAGAAGGACAAATGGAACTAGGATGTGATGTTTTTTGTAGGCAATCTGATTGTTCTGCAAAATTCCCGTTTTGGGCCAGTAATTAATTGAAGTTGGCTTTAAGCAATACTCCATTAGGCAATGAGTACTCAATGGGGTGTATAAATTAAATATTTGAAAATCTAAACTTTAACGGTTTGCGGGAAGCTGAGCACAATCATCTGTTGAGCAGGGTACAATTACAATAAAATCGTCATGGTCCACTCCAGGAGTTACCAATCTACAGCTCTCCTCTTGACCGCATCGTAGGCCATTGGAATGATCAAAGGCAAATCTGTTTTGTTGGTTCAAAATATCTACAATAATATACCTAACAACGTCTTCTTCGGTCTCGAAGATTACTTCAAAAGTTCCGTCATCAATTGAAAGCATGGCTGATTCCCCTGCAACGGTCCCAAAACTTCTCCTTACGGTACTTCCTATTATCAATTCTGCATTGGATACAGGCTCTCCATTTTCATATTGTACTGTACCAGAAAACGATGTTATGGTAGTTTCGGGACCATTGTTCTCGTCATCGGATTGGCAACCAAAAAATAGGATGCCAAGAAAACAAACGAAGCATATAATCCTTTTCATTTCTATTTCTAGTTAATGATCATCTTTTTCTCCATCCGACCCCCATTGATGTCCACTACCAACAAATGAACCCCTGAGGCAACCTGCCCCATTGCGTGCATTGGTTTCAGGTTTACAATCAAAGCTGTCTTAAAGATCGGGGTTTGCACACTCATCCAATGTACAGGGAAGAATAATGGTGAGTTCATAAGATTCCCCCGGGGAAAAATCACCGCAGTCTCCTGGAATGCATTGGAGTTCTTCTCCAAAAGTGAACACATTTCCATACAAGTCAATAAGTATATTATACCTAACTACTTCTTCTTCGGTCTCGAAGGTGACTTCAAAAGTGCCATCATTGATTTGAAGAAAAGCTGCGTCCCCTGCAACAGTACCAAAACTTCTGTTTACCCTACTTCCTATTATCAATTCTGCATTGGATACGGGCTCCCCGTTCTCATATTGTACGGTACCAGAAAACGACGTTATGATCGTTTCGGGACCATTGTTTTCGTCATCGGATTGGCAACCAAAAAATAGCATGCCAAGAAAACAAACGAAGCATATAATCCTTTTCATTTCTATTTCTAGTTAATGATTATCTTTTTCTCCATCCCATCCCCATTGATGTCCACTACCAATACATAAACACCTACAGCGACCTGTCCCACATCAAAACTATCCGTATACTCGCCAGGTAATCGAGATTTGGAACCCAATGAGATGGCGCCATAACCCCCATTTATCGATAGTAAAGATACAGAAACCTCACTTTCTTCCCCTACCTTGTAGGAAACGTTGATAATCTCATTGGTGGGGTTGGGCCATACCACAATTTCGCCTTTCCCCTCCATATCAAAATCTTCCAGGTTGATGGTTAAAGGTATTCCACCTCCAGGACCAGGACCGGGGCCCCCTCCACCGGAACATATTCTATTGCTACTGGTTAATACGGAAAAAGCTCTCGATGAACTGGAAGAGCGCACCCTGTTTCGTGAATTAGAGGGAAGGTCCTCAATAGTTTCAGTAGAAAAGCTTCGTGTAAGCCTTACGGTATACACCCCTGCGGGCAATGTTGACCTCATGGTAAACGTGTTACCGTTACCTGTAAGCGTTCTCGGCCCTGAGGCCTTCCAGCTATGGACATACTGATTCCCGAAAGGATCGGGATCATCGGCAACAAAAAAGGTCACATCCCCACCACTGTTCTGGCAGGTATAGAAAAAGGGAGCATTAGATCGGGGTGTGGGAGGAGCAATGTTCATCGTAGGTATTTGATTGCAAGTGGTCACTGTATTCAAACCCAGTTCAAGTCTTAGCAAATCGTTCCATTGGCCAGCAATATCAGCGGCATTTATATGCTCTGTATTCTCATTTCTTCCAAACGCCTCGTCAAACGGAATCTGGCCCCTGTTATCCAGAAAGGCGTACGAACGGTTGAGCTCTGTCTGATTGGTAATATTGCGTGTGGAGGCCAAACTGCTAAAAAGGGGCACAAAGGAAAAGTTGCGAAAGCCATTGCCGACCAAACGTAAATCATCGATATCTTCTATTTCTTCCAACACCAGTTCATCATCAACCAGGCCGCCCGCACCCAAGTCATAATTTACATTGCCCAAATCTAGGTTGAGCTCGGCGGAATTAAGTCTTATACCTATTCCCTTTATCTCAAAATGCATAAGCTGCGTACTCCTATTGAAATGATTGGTCCTTACCTTGCCCTCGAATTTAAGTAGGGCAAGCCATGCATCATAGGTATCCTCAAGATCCAATATACGTTCCCCCGGAGTGGTTGCCCTGACCCTATTGCTTGCTGCACTTCCGTTCAGGGCACCATTTACGATGGCCAAGTTTCTTATCCCGCCTTGTGAGGGAAACCCAATCCGATCAAGCTCATTTTGCATTGCAATGAAATTAGGGTGTGGCGCCCTTTCATCCCCGATGGGATTACCAAGGCCATTGACCTCATAATACTGTAACAAAAGTTGTTTGGCCGCAGGAGCCGTAATCTGGGCCAAAGCTTCATCAAAATCCTCTTCTGCCAAGTTCCGTACAGGCTGTATTCGATTAGCCCCATGGAGAAAGGCCTGGAAACCCAAAGGAACATTGGCACCTTTGTGTGGCGCATCAAAACTGATATAATGGCTTATATTATGTGTTTCCCCTTGCATTTCCATTCCTCTAATAGCCAATCTGGCCACAATACCTCCCATACTCTCCCCTATGATGATAATGTCCTGGTTGCCCTGCTTTTCCCTATTGACAAGCTCAATAAGATCCTCAACATGGCTTGCATTGATGTTCATATCGGCCCCTCCGTCTTGAAAATTGAAGTAGACCATATCATGGCCATTGGCACGAAAATCTTGCTCAACCGCACTATTGCGATAGTTCCTGCGTAAATCATCCTCATCATCCTCATTAACTGGATCAAAACCTTCAATAACGATGACCGGTTGGTCAAAAATGAGGTCACAGCCCAAAAAGACCTTTGCACTTCCGCCTGAAACCGATGAACTTGATCTAGGGCTAGATGTAGTACTAGCAATTTTATTAGCTGATTTGGCATTACTGCTAACATTACCATTGATGTTAAATGACATATCTGGTTGCTCTTGGTTCAACGTCACTATTTTTATGGTGCTATAGGATGTGAAGGTTCTTCTCTTTTGTTTGAACCTTATGGCAATGGCCTTTTCACCAGTGCTTTCATATTGGACACTAAAACTGCTGTTTTCATCAAGTGGCAAAAAGCCCCTGCCGTCAGCAAAATCTATTTCCAAGGATTTAATACTGTTGGGATTTTGAAGATGGAACAGTCCGGGAACAACTTCAAAAGTTACATCCCCTGAATACGCCTTCTTCTTTAGTGCTCCAGCACTGAAGATGAAGTACTTTTTATATTCTTCCTCTATAGGTAGTCCGTTTGCAACCTTCTCCAGATGGTTCTCAATCTGTATGGAATCCAAAAATTCACCCTTTGCCTGGATGATTCCCAACGGAATGGTATTGCGCTTTTCCTTATATTCCAGTCTTAAGGCTCTGAAATCATATTTGGGCAATCTTTTGTTGTTTTTGCTCTTTAGGTCTGATTTCCTTAACCCATTGTAGATTCTTCTAAACTTGGAACGACCAATTTTGGTAAAGGCATCTTCACCAGATTCGGCATATTCAAAATAATCTTCCAAAGTACCAGCGAACATAAAGCCCTTGTTCAAGAGGTATTTGGTTTTGATAGTTTTCTTGTCGATACTGTCCAGCTTAGCCTCATAGGCATTAATCATTTCTTCAATATCAGTATGGCCAGTGTTTTGCGCTATCAAAAAACCATGAAGAAGGAGGAGGGAAAGGGTTACTACTTTTTTC
>JBCDBE010000066.1:0-20844 GCA_039184365.1 Bacteroidota bacterium
ACACCTGATATTCCAATTGGTTCTTTGCAACAATAAGGGGAAAAGAGGACTGATACGTCTATTAAGACTTTAACTTAG
Source organism: Bacteroidota bacterium (assembly GCA_039184365.1). GTDB lineage: Bacteria > Bacteroidota > Bacteroidia > Flavobacteriales > Flavobacteriaceae > Croceivirga. Next base: position 79 of record JBCDBE010000066.1, read on the forward strand.
AGACCGTTTTAGTTCTCCTCTTTCCCTTAATCAAGTTATGAATTCAAAGTAAAGGAGACCGTTCCCTACACGTATAAAAATTTACATCACTAAACCTTTACCTGCTCTCATGGTCTAAATGAGACGAAACAAACCTAAAGTAACAAAATAATAACCTGATGGTAAATTTTAAATATTTCATCATCCCAATTGCACTGTTCCAATTCACAGTAGTTTTTGGGCAAACTGATGTCCAAAGTAAGGCACCTTCTTCACGTCCACTTGCTGAACAAAAGGTGTTACTGCTGGAGGCTTACAGCAATCTCATCAGAAAAAACGATTCCTTTTTAACAGCTAACCGTGAAAGGATATTCAGTCCAGAATTGGAGCACTTTAACTCCATAATTGATTCTTTGGAGCAAACCGTCTGGAAATTGGTCAATAAGTACGAAAGAAATTTTGAAGAAATAGATTCGCCAATAATTGATAGCCTATTGACAGAAACAAAATTCAAACACAAACGATATCGGTTGTTGTATCCACAAAACCATCATCGTTTCTCTGGTTTCAATAAAAAAGCGGCGGTTTCGGATGACTATTTTGAAGATGTAATGAAGGAAAGTTTTCATGACCCATCCTTAGTGCAGTTTAAAGAATACCGAAAATGTGTGAATTTTTATTTTGATATTCTATCCGCTGGAGCATACAAGTTTTCGCACCTTGAATACGTGCCCCTAAAGCGTTTGGACAACCGTTATGATGCCATAGTTGCTTTGGATGCCCAACAGGGCGTGAAGGATTTTTTTATCAAGGAGCACTTTACTTCAAATATTTGGACCTATCGTGTCGAGGCGTTTGATTATGCTTTCGCAAAAGTTTTTAAAGATCTCAAAAATCAAGAGTATATAAAGCAAATAAAGGATACCTACAAAATGGGCAAAGACAGGAGGAATGAGGCCAGCGAGATAAAAGTGTACAGAATGGTAAATGGTATCACCCTTAGTGCCCATATTTTTTACCCAGAAAATCACGATAAGGGTCACGTAAAACCTGCACATCTATTTTTTCATGGTGGCGGTTGGGCGACGGGATTGCCGGAATGGAGTTATGATGCCTGTAAAGGTGCCGTAAAAGAAGGAAGGGTATCCGTTGCATTCGATTTTCGCGTTAGGAATGTCTACGGTACAAATGTGAAAGCTGCGGTAAGTGACGCGCTAACTGCGATTGCTTGGGTACGTGAAAATGCGAAGGAATTAGGCATTGACCCCAACAAGGTTTTGGTTGATGGTTTCTCTTCAGGCGCCCATTTAGCTTTGGTTTCAAGTATGATTGAAAACCCCAAAAATTTTGGTGTGATGTCAACATACAGTTCAAAACCGGATGCCCTCATTCTGGGGTCTTGCCCCTATGACATTGCAGGTAGGGATGTGTACAATATCGATTACGATACAAGAACCATCTCACCTCTTTATCTTTTGGATAAAAATAACCTTCCACCTATTCTCGCCTTCCACGCTGAGGAGGATCATATGGTCAAATTTTCTGAATTTGAAAAATTCAGGGAGGCCATTCAAAAAACCAAGAATAGTTTCACCTCACGTTCCTATGCTGGCGTAGGCCATTTTTTTGTAGGGAGCTCCCAAGAAGCTATGGATGAAAGAAAAAGGCTTAGGGAAGAATTTTTGCTAAAAAATGGTTTTATAGTGGAATAACCCCAGCAGAGAACAATAGGTATCGCTAATAGCGGTCTGCGTGATAAAATGAAAGACGAAAGATTTGTGAGTAAAAATCCCTGTCCAGGGCAGGCAAGCGCCAATACTCATAGCCAAGACCGTCCAACCAAATTACGGTACGATCGGCACCATGCGGCTTCGGGTTAAATTACCAAGAGTACAATCAGTGCTCAACCAACATTTAACCCTGTTAAAAAACAAAAGCCTTATGATTTCTCGAAAGGCTTGCTGATACTTGACTCCTCCATTTGGGTAAGAATTGGCGGGTAAAATTTCGATACTCATTGCTTTATCGTATTGCCATCTTGTTTGGCCATCCATTCTATTTTTTTAAATGTTATCGTGTTTTCTTTTTTTGAAAAAAATGCTCGGTAATTGTACTAAAACCATAATTTTTCTAAGGAAAATCTGCCAACTATTTTGAAAATTTTTGGTTAATATTGCTTGCCAGGTAGTTAGAGGTCGTTAAAATTTATCAATTTGTCCAATATATAGTAACAAATTTCTAATTTTCGATACCATTATGGTATAATTTATGGTGTCTTCTGAAAAATTATGTTCCTAACATTAAGACATAGAAAAAACTTCAATTTAATATTCATGACCTCACTGGGGGCCTTATTAGTAGGCACCTATATAAGTGATTGGTTCGGGATTGTCTTCTCATTGGCAACGGCCACTGCTGGAATTTTAGTCCTAAAAAACACATTCAATAGATTGGAAGCCCAGTCAGACTTATTACAGTCTGTTGCAGAGCAAACTAAAAAGCTTGAGCGTGCCCAAAAATTAAGTGAAACCTTGGAGGAAATTAGTGCTGAGCTTCTAAAACAAGCTGAACTCAATAAACAAAATAAGGCGGTCAAAGATTACGCACGAACCAATTATCAAGATTTTGACACTAAAAGCGGTACAGGTATCGGCACTTACATCCCCGCTGAATCGTTAAGCGGAAAAATTGATATGATCAATATGTTTGGCGCGCAATTTGCGCATAGACATGGAGCAAATATTAATCTTGATGAGTGGATGGAAACCCAAGGTATTTATTCAAGTGTTCATAAAAAAATGATTGTTGAATATCTTGATAAATTTCTTGAAGAATTTAGCCCTCCCCCAGAAAATCTTGGAACAGGAATATATCTAGCAGGAAAATTAAGTCCAATTAAAAAATCTTCCCCCTCTAAATCTCCCAGGAGAAAAAGATACTAACCAAACCAACCAAATATTTTGACTGTCAATGTTATTTTTGCTAACATAGGTATAGCTTTGGGTATTTTTCTATCCTCAATCTACATTTCCTTAAATTTTAAAAAGGACAATATCTTAAAAATGCTAGGTGTATTCTTCCTTAGCAATATTATTACCGGAGGTATACGGTTATTTTATATAATTTTTATAGAAGACATAAAAGAAATTGAGCACTTGAAGGTGCACATAGGAATTGGAGCACTTGTTTCCATCGTCTATAGTATATTCGGTATTATTGATTTATTTAAATGGAAAGAAAATTAAGTGCATTATAACATCCCTATTCTTTTTTATTGAATTTTTTAGTCATTTTAACCTTTATTCCTACCAATTCCCATCAATGCACCAAAAAACCTACTCTAAAAATAGAATCGGATTTTTTGATTTTAGTGTTTCCGTAAACCTTCCCTCAACGAGGCCCATATTGATTTAACTTGAAATGCCTACACTAAAATCTCACCCATCCCAAAACAAAAAAACCGTTCCTTACGAAACGGTTTCCCTAGCTCCTCCAGCTGGGCTCGAACCAGCGACACCCTGATTAACAGTCAGGTGCTCTAACCAACTGAGCTATGGAGGAATATTTTACTTTAAGCGGGTGCAAATATAGCCGATTCCATAATAGACTACAAACAAAAAATTTGATTTTATCTATTTAAAAACAGCTTTATATAGATCGTTGCCGTTCGCAAACAGGAGCAAGGCAATCAATAAGAAGAATCCCACCATTTGGGCGTATTCCAAAAATCTATCGCTCGGCTTTCTTCCTGATACCATTTCGTATAGTAAGAACATTACATGACCCCCATCCAGTGCAGGAATGGGAAGGATGTTCATAAAGGCCAAAATAATGGAAATTAGAGCGGTTGTGGACCAAAATGCAGTCCAATTCCACGTATCGGGAAACATACTTCCAATCGCAGCAAACCCTCCTACCCCTTTATAAGCCCCTGTAGAAGGATTAAAGATCTTTTTCAACTGCTTGGCGTAATTGGTCAAGGTTTCCACGCCCTTATCAATTCCTGCCGGAATGGACTCCATAAAGGAATATTCAACTTCTTCAATTTTAAAATAACCCATATCCTGGGCCTGTTCATTGGTCAATCCCATTAATCCTACGCCCAATTTTGCCTCTTCGCTGACCAGGGCGGAAATTGTTTTTTCAAAGCCATTTCTATTCACCAAAACTTCCACTGGTTCTCCCTTGTTGGCCTCTAAAATTGGGGTAACCTGATCATAATATTTTGCCGGTTCCCCATTTATGGATAGTACCTCATCCCCCTTCTGAAAGTCCACTCCTTCATTATGTGAACCTTTGGAAACCTCGCTAATGATAAACGGTTGTCGCATTTGTAAAAACCGTACTTTATCCTCATCCTCCAACAAAGTAGCGATGAAATCCACTGGGAGTTCCTTTTCAATGATTTGACCATCACGTTCGATGGTTATCACATTGCCATTGATAAGTTCAAGATAAACCGATCTAAAGGATTCCAATGCATTTCCATCCACAGCGATTATTTTGTCGCCGGTTTGAATCCCTGCTTTGTCGCCAATCTTTTCCTCAATGACCCAAACCCCGTCTTTCAAACTGTCCATTCGTACATACTGATCACCATATTTATAGGCCATGCCTATGTAAATGATCACCGCAAGAATAAAGTTTACCGTAACCCCTCCCAACATAATGATCAAACGTTGCCAGGCCGGTTTGCTTCGAAACTCCCAAGGTTTAGGTTCTTCCTTCATTTGTTCGGTATCCATACTTTCATCAATCATCCCGGCAATTTTTACATAACCGCCCAAAGGCAACCACCCAATTCCATAAACCGTTTCCCCTATTTTCTTTTTGAAAAGGGAAAATTTAATATCAAAAAAGAGGTAGAACTTTTCCACTTTGGTCTTAAAAAGCTTCGCAGGAATAAAGTGACCTAACTCGTGCAATATGATGAGTATGGAAAGACTCAAAAAAAACTGGATAACCTGTGTAACAATCGGATTCATTGCGCTTCTTTCACTTAGAACGGACAAAAGTACATTTTTACCTTAGCTTACAAAAAACAATGCCTTACAAGGGTATCCATTTAAGAAAGTTTTGGCATGCTACACTGTAAAAAGTATTTGAAATCGCCTTCCCAGCACCTAATTTTGTATTTATGCGCCAATTTTTTGCGAAATACCGCCTTTTTGCTGTTGTATTTTCAATCCTATCCTTAATTATCATCTATCTAATTTATGGTGCCTTGAAACCTAGTAAAAGGCTTCCCATCTATCAACCCAATATGGTGAATCCGGAATTGGTGGACAGCACTTTGTTGGACGTCAAGAAATACCACACCATTGCCGATTATCAATTGGTGAACCAAAATGGGGATACCATTACCCAAAAGGAGTATCAAGGTAAAATTTACGTGGCCGATTTCTTTTTTACCACCTGCCCTACCATTTGCCCCATCATGACCAAAAATATGGCCGAAATTCAGGAGAGTATCCTCTATGACCATGACGTTATGCTACTTTCCCATTCCGTTACCCCTCAAATAGATTCAGTAGAACAATTGAAAAAATACGCCCTGGAAAAAGGAGTCATCGATGAAAAATGGAATTTGGTCACAGGAGATAAAAAGCAAATCTACGAACTTGCGCGAAAGTCTTATTTGGCTGTAAAAACAGTCGGGGATGGGGGACCCTACGACATGATCCATACCGAAAATTTTATGCTGGTCGATAAAGAACGACGTATAAGGGGATTCTATGATGGTACTAGTCGCGAAGAAATGGAACAACTATTAAAAGACATTGAAATTCTCAAAGATTCTTATTTGAATTGAGAACACCTTCTTAATCAAATGGCGTTAAATCCCGTAATATCGCGTCCGGTTATCAATAGATGCATCTCATGTGTACCCTGGTAGGTAATTAAGGTTTCAATGTTCATCATATGGCGCATAATGGGATAATCTTCCGTAATTCCCATACCACCCAGTATTTGCCGTGCTTCTTTTGCGACATATTGCGCCATGGACACATTGTTACGTTTGGCCATGGATATTTGCTGGTAGTTGGCCTTACCTTCGTTCATTAAGGTACCCAGCTCATAGCATAACAACTGTGCCTTTGTTATTTCCGTTATCATTTCCGCCAATTTTTTTTGCACCAATTGGTTACTTCCTATAGGCTTGTCGAATTGGATGCGTTCCTGGGAATATTGCAATGCGATTTCATAGCATTCCTGGGCGATACCGACACTGCCCCAGGCCACGGCATAGCGACCGATATTCAAACATTCGTAGGCATCTTTGATGGATTCACATCCCTGCAGCAATAAGTCTTTAGGCAATTCCGCTTCAGAGAAAATCAATTCCCCAGTGCTCGACGCACGAAAAGACCACTTATCATGAATGGTTGACGTGGTAAAGTTGGTGGTTTGCGCGGTATCGACCAAAATTCCTTGTACTGCTCCAGATTCCCCTTTTGCCCAAACAATGGCCACATCGCATTTTTCGGCATTTCCAATCCAAAGCTTTGTGCCATTAAGAACAATTGTATCGTTGCTCATTTTAAAATGACTGTGCATTGCGGAAGCATTGGAACCGTAATTGGGTTCTGTTAGACCAAAAGCGCCCAAGAGTTCCCCAGATGCCAACTTTGGCAAATAGTAGCGTTTCTGTTCTTCGGAACCAAAACGATAAATGGCATACATGACCAAAGAGGTCTGAATGGAACTTAACACGCGAATGGAGGTATCACCACGCTCCAGTTCCTGCATCATAAGTCCATACGAAATATAGTCCGCTCCCATGCCCCCATATTCTTCAGGAATGATCAGACCAAAAGCACCAATTTCCGCCAGCTTTTCGACCACGTCCTCCAAAACTTGGCCTTCTCTAAAACTCTTATCGATTTTTGGTTTTATAAAACCTTGGACCCATTGTGCCGTTGATTCTTGAATGAGCTGCTGTTCCTCTGTTAGTTTACGATGTATCTGATAATAATCCGTTGAGATCACTCTATAAAAGTTTTTTATAAAATTAACTATTTAGAATGCGTCTAAATAGTTAATTTTACCTAAAAGCTCCAAAAATGGATATCATTTCGTTTCAATTGGCCGATTCTGTGATGGAGGATTACCAAACCACAACCATCCTTATCAATGGCTTTGATTTGCGAAATATTCTGGTTTCCTACGAAATTGAACAGGTCGAAGAATACAAAGACTATAATATGGTGGGTGCCTATGAGGGAATTTCTGCTTTTATTGCCTTTCATATGCACAAGCATTTTTTAAAGGATACTGTCAGGGAATACCAACAATCCGACAACAGGTTTACCCTTTTTGAATATGTCCATTCCGGTATTCCGGGAGAGCACACGGTAGCTTGCCATATCAACATGTATGAAGACCGGGTGGAATGGACGGATTTTATCAATTGTTCCGTCTTTTTAAAACAATGCTTTCAATATCCCGGATTAACGTTTTCTTTTGACAGAAAGCAGTACGAAAAGGCAATTCATGATATTACCGTAAATGAAATCAACAAATTATACCAATGAATTTTAGTATATGAAAGAAAGGAAATAAGGCTATGGACCCGACCTAAATTCAGTTAATCAAAATCAACCGTCATGTCCCCGGTATCAGCCCTATGGTACCGGGGTTATTTTAGAAAAAAATGACATATATGGAACAACCCAAACACAGCACAAACATTTCAAATGTATTGGTCATTGGTAGTGGTGGCGCAGGTCTAAGGGCTGCCATCGAGGCAAAATTGGCCGGAGTTGAAGTGACCATCATTGGAAAAAGGCCAAAGGAAGATGTGCATACCGTACTTGCCGCGGGTGGTATTAATGCCGCGTTTGGAAACGTTGACCCCAAAGACTCATGGCAACAGCATTTTGCAGACACCATGATTGAAGGGTACCATCTTTCAGAACCCCGCATGGTAGAACTCATGGCCAAAGAGGCGCCGGAATTGGTAAAGGAAATTGATAGCTGGGGTGCCAATTTTGCCAAATTGAAAAATGGTAAAATTGACCAGCGCTTTTTTGGGGCGCACACCTACAGGAGGACGTGCTATTCCGGTGACTATACCGGCCGTTCCATACTCAATGCACTTTTGAAGAAAGCAAGGGAGCTTAAAATTCCCATTTTGGACTCCCAATACGTAACGGAGCTTTTGGTACACAACAACCTTTGCTTCGGTGCCATGACCTTTAATATTAAAAATGGGGAGCGAACCGTATTCTTGGCAGATGCTACAATACTAGCCGCCGGAGGCCACACCCGTATTTGGCGCAAAAGTTCGTCTCGAAGGAATGAAAATACGGGTGATGGCTTCTATTTAGGACTGAAGGCCGGTTGTGTTTTGACCGATATGGAACTGGTACAGTTCCATCCCACGGGAATGGTCATCCCCGAAGAAATTGCGGGGACCTTGGTAACGGAGGCCGTTCGTGGGGAAGGCGGCCGTCTTATTAATGGCAAGGGGGAGCGCTTTATGAAAAAATACGACTCCGAACGCTTGGAACTATCCACCCGTGATCGCGTAGCAATGGCCAATTATTTGGAAATCACAGAAGGTCGCGCCACCCCAAATGGCGGCATTTATTTGGATATCAGTCATCGGGAAAAGGACTTCATCATTGAAAAATTACCGAGAATGTACCGTCAATTCTTGGATACCTTAATGATAGATATCTCTGAAAAGCCCATGGAAGTGGCTCCCACGGCACATTATTCCATGGGTGGTATTTCTGTAGATCCCGATACCCATGACACCGGTATTGAAGGTCTTTTTGCTGCCGGGGAAGTAACCGGAGGCCTTCACGGTGCCAATAGATTAGGGGGAAATTCACTAGCCGAAATTCTGATATTTGGAAAAAGGGCCGGCCATTGCGCTTCGGAGCGTTCCCTTACCCTGGATGTTCAGCACCGTTCCCGAAAGGTCATCCAAAAGGCTCATGATAAAATTGATTCCTTCCTTAAAAATGGCAGCGAAGTGGCGAGACCCCTACAACGCGAATTGCGTAACATCATGTGGGAACACTGCGGAGTGGTGCGCAATGAAGAAAAATTGGATACTGGGCTAAAACGTATTCATCAATTAAAAGAGACGTTACCCCTATTGGATGTACGACCAGATTCCGAGGGCTACGAAGATTTGATGTTGGCCTTTGATTTGGAAGGATCGCTTATGGCTGCCGAAGCTACGATGTTAGGGGCAAAAGCACGAAAAGAAAGTAGAGGGGCGCACCAACGCTCGGATTACACCGAAACCAGTGATGAGCATCGGCTTAACTATATCGTGAAGCTCGCTTCTGATGGTAGTCTAGTGCTCCGCAAAAATTATTTGGAAAAGATGGAAGACCACCTCCAAACGATTATCGACAATACCTCAGAAATCACCGATTTTGACGGAATGTTATTGGAATAGTTAGTAGAGACCATTGTGACTGCCATGGAAAAACAAGAACCAAATCTGTACAAATGGGCCTTAAAATTTGCCTCCTCAGCGGGAGTTGCAGGTATTCTATGTTGTGTGGCCCCAGCCATATTATTTATGTTTGGTTTAATGGGTGGTGCCTATGCAATATCCTTTGCTGATTTTTTCTATAATGAGGATGGATCCGTTGGTACCGGGGCATGGATCTTAAGGGCCGTTGCCATTTTTATTGGTGTATTTGGTATCTATCGCTATCGAAAAATGCAAAATCAATGTTCCATAGACCCGAAGCGTAAAAAGAAAAATCTGGTGCTTGTGGGTGCAATCATCATCATTCTTGGAATAGGTATATTTCTTTCACTGGAAAAATGGTCCTCTTGGTATTTTGATGCATATGTAGTGCCCGCGCAACAGGCCGAACTTTCAGAATAAAAATTCTGATAGGGTTATCGTAAATTTAGTTTAAAAACTAAAACATAATTTTAGACACAATCACATTTAAATTCAAAAAAATTGAAATGAAAACAAAAGTTCCTTTTTTATCAGCACTTGCCTTGTCCCTGCTTTTCTTATCGTGCGCTGAGCCTAAAATAAAAAAAGAAGCAGTCGTTGCCAACTATGCCAACATGGTATATCAGTCCTATGAGGACAGTTATCAATCGGCCCTAAAAATGGAGACGGCCATTACTGATTTTTTGAAAAATCCTTCAGAAGAAGGTTTGGAGGCCGCAAAGATCGCGTGGCTTCAAGCACGGGAGCCCTATGGACAAACAGAGGTCTATCGTGAAACCAATAGCCCTATTGATGTGGAAGAAAGTGAAACTTCGCCTTGGGGCATAGCCAATGAGGCCCAAATGAACGCTTGGCCCATTGATGAAAGCTATATTGATTACGCTGCTGAAGGTACGGAAAGCCATGCCGGATTGTACAACAGCATTATATCAGATTCAACGCTGACCATTACACCCACCCTGTTAATTGATATGAATGAAAAGGATACGGATAAGTCCATCAGCACGGGTTGGCATGCCATAGAATTTCTACTTTGGGGGCAAGACCTTAGCCTCCCAGAAACCAACCAACCGGGAATGCGGGAGTATATTGATTACACCACAGCACCCAATGCCGAACGTCGAGGTCAATATCTTCTGGAAGTGACAAAGCTATTGGTTTCGGATTTAAAACAATTGGTGGATACCTGGGCCGAAGGAGGTGCCTACCGAACGGTTTTTGAAGGCTTGGAAACCGACCAGGCCCTTGCCCAATTGGTGCATGGCACCTTTTTCATGTCAGGGGACGAATTGAGCTCAGAACGTATGATAGCCCCCGTGGACTCCACGGATGGTGTTGATGCCTCTGGACAGGAAGACGAACATTCCTGTTTTGCGGACAATACCCATCGCGATATTTATGTAAATATGTTGGGTATCAACAATGTGCTCTTTGGTACATACGATACCATTACGGGACCTTCGTTCTACGACCTGGTCGAACAAACGGATACGGAGCAAGCCACAAAGCTAAAATTCGCTGCTGAGGAAGCCATGGCTCGGGTACAGGTCATTGCAGACCACGAACAACCCTTTGACTATTTGATTACCCAAGAATCCTCATCGGATGCAGAATTTGGGCCCGTGATGCAATCCGTAGTTGCCCTTCAGGAATTGGGGGACCAAATCAGTGTTTCGGCAAACGCAATCGGCATAAGCTTGCGGTAATTTGCCTTTTGTAAGAGCACTTGAAAATCAATACCTTTGTCATTAAGGAGTGACCGCCCAAATCCCAATGAGTATTCGTTGGGATTTGTAGGTTTAAAACGATGCTATGAAGAGGCTCCCATTTCATGTACTTCTTTTTGCCTTCCTCATCTTCGGATGCAGGTCAGGTGAAGAGCAATATCTTGCCGTTTACGAAGAAGGTGAGGAATTGCTAGTGGGCGATTTTGGAGTAAATTCCAGAAGTTCCAACGCCTTTGGTTTTGAAGTACCCGGACTGAGTTTTCAAGAACAGGCCAAATTTGCCGTGGGCAATTCCCTTTTCAATCAGTCATGGGTATCTTCACCCGCATCGACCACAGCTCGGGATGGACTCGGACCTACATTTAATGCGAGGGCCTGTGCTGCCTGTCACTTTAAGGATGGACGTGGAAAACCATTGCTTGTCGATGAAAATACCACGGGATTTTTAATGCGTCTTAGTCAAGAAGGAACAGATGCCTATGGCGGACCTCTGGGTTTGGAAAATTATGGGGTTCAGGTCCACGACCGAAGCAATCGGGACATTCCATTTGAAGCTAAAATAACTATACGTTATGACACCATCCATGGCAAATATTTCGACGGAAAGCCCTATACCCTCTACCAGCCTATCTACAACTTTAAAGAGGAAAATTTTGGGGAAATAAAAGATGTCATGACTTCACCGCGTGTTGCACAGCAGACCATAGGCATGGGATTCATCAGCGCCTTGCCCGATAGTGAAATCCTAAAATATGCCGATGCGTTTGATGAAGATGGGGATGGTATCTCAGGACGACCCAATTACGTTTGGAATTTTGATACCAACGAAAAGGACTTGGGAAAATACGGTTGGAAAGCAAACGCCCCAACCTTAAAGACACAAATTGCCAGTGCCTTTCACGGCGATATGGGTTTGACGAGCCCCGTCTTTCCTGAGGAAGATTGTCCCGATGCCCAAGTGGATTGTAACCAAGCTCCCAATGGCGGGGAACCGGAAGTAACCGAAAAACAGTTGGAACGGGTATTGTTCTATCAAGCTTCCTTATCCGTACCCAATAGAAGAAATGCCAAAGATGAAAATGTATTGAAGGGAAAAGCATTGTTCCATAAGCTAAATTGTGTGGGATGCCATGCGGTTGATCAAGTAACGGGCTCCTTTCCAATCAATCCACTATTGGAGGGCGTAAAAATCAAACCTTATTCCGATTTTCTATTGCATGATATGGGTGAAGATTTGGCTGACAACCGCCCAGATTACAAAGCCAACGGACGGGAATGGCGTACCCAACCCTTGTGGGGCATTGGATTGATTCCCACTGTGAATAAGCATACCTATTTCTTGCATGATGGTCGAGCGCGAAGTATTGAAGAAGCCATCCTATGGCACGGTGGTGAAGCGGAACAAAGCAAAGATCAATTCAAAAAATTACCCGAAAGCCAACGAAAACAGCTCTTGGCCTTTATCAATTCACTCTAACTTTGAAATCATGGTAAAAACTCGAATAGTATGTGTTGTTACCCTTTTGGTCATAATGGGCGGTTGCGGTGAAAAATCAAAGAAAAAAGCGTTCGATGTTGACCTTTTTTTAAAGGAAATCACTCAAAAAGTCATCCTTCCCACCCTTTACGATTTTAAAAATGAGGTGGAGCTCCTTTCAAAAGAAACAGTCACCTATGTGAACACCCCTAATTCAGGGCAGTTGGACATCCTTAAGAAGCAATGGGTCAAAACCGCCTATGCCTATGAGAAAACCTATAATTTTCATTTTGGCCCTGCCAAATCAAGGTTTTTACATCGCGCCATTTACAATTGGCCAACAGTACCGGAAACTATCGAAAACCTTTTGTCTTCCAAAGAAATCAATAAGGGGACCATGACCAAGGCAAGTCCCCAAATAAAGGGACTGGCCGCCCTGGAGTACCTGCTTTTCAAGGAAGATAGTACTACTTTGAATACCAAAATGGTGGAACAAGACCAACGTAGGGCCTATCTTTTGGAATGTGTTACATTTTTGGAAACACAGGCCGCCAGACTGGTCAACATTTGGGATGCTAAGGGAGAAAATTACGCAGCAACTTTTGTGTGGAGTAAGGCCACCGGTATCAATAATCCATTCAACTTGTTATTTAACGGGCTCTACAACGCTGCCAATACGGCCAAGGTGACCAAAATTGGAAAACCAGGAGGTTTTGAAAAATCACCCCGTACCAACCCTCAAAAAGTACAGGCGCCCTATAGCGATGAATCCCTGGCCTTGACCTTGGCATCCGTGGAAGTTATCGAAGACGTCTTCTTTGGAACCGACCACCCCAACATTTCGCAATACTTGACTTCCTTGTCCGAAGATGAATTGACCAATCAACGTATCAAAACAGCGATTGACGAAATTAAAGATGCCATTAATGCTATTCCGGTTCCCTTGGAGGAAGCTGTGGACACCTACCCTACCCAAGTTGAAAACCTCCATTTAAAACTCACTGCCCTAAATATTTGGATGGGGGTGGATGCTCGAAGTATACTATCCGTTATTATCACATCAACGGACAATGATGGGGATTAAAAGTTTTAAACTATGATTTTTTTAAAAAAATTAAGACCTCAACAAAGCTTTTTGATACTGATTGCACTATTGACAACAAATGTTGCCCTTGCCCACGTAAAGTGGTTTTCAGGATTTGATTTCCTTGATAAATCCAAACCTACGGAAGAGGTAACAACCCCAATATATTGGTTGCTCACAGCGCTCAGCTTGGTTGTCATTTCCCTATTGATTGTATTGGATAATAAAATCAATGATTTTGCCATTTCAAAAAAGTTCAAAAATTGGTTGGACGGCAAACAAAAATACAGCAAGGATGTCATTCGAATTGCCATGTTCACCGTACTATTTGTGTCCTGGGTAAACAATACGGTATTGACACCAGAACTAAATGCTGACAACGATTGGATTTCCTGGGTTCAGTTCTTTATAGCGTTGCTGCTCTTGGTCAAAGTGGCCGATGCCATTTCGGGATTTTTACTTATTGGCTTGTACCTCTATTGTGGGTTTCAATATGGGTTCTTTTACATGTTGGACTACTATCATTTTATAGGTATAGCCACTTACTTGATTACCATAGGTTCCAAAAACAAAAAAATAGCAAATATTGGTATTCCCGCCTTGTACATTACATTGGGCTTAGCCTTGATTTGGTTGGCTTTTGAAAAGTTGTATTATCCTACCTGGTCAAAGGTATTATTGGAACAGAACCCTAATTTTGCATTTGGGTTACCACACGATTTTTTTGTGCAGGCTGCAGCCTTTGTTGAAATAGGCCTGGGTTTTATGCTTTTGTTTGGGGCTTTGGGAAGAACACTAGCAGCCGTTATTACATTGGTATTTATACTCACAGCTACCGCATTTGGTAAGGTTGAAGTGATTGGCCACACCTCCTTACATGCAATGCTCATCGTTTTTATTTTGGAAGGCACGGGAAAATTCTATAAAACCCCCGTTGAACGTTTGGGAACAACTTGGAAAAAAATTCTCATAGGCAATTTATCTTACCTGTTCATAACCCTTTTGGCCTTGTTTATGTATAGCATAATAGATGAGGTCCAGTATAATATTGCTTTAAAAGATGCCAAGCGTACTGCTGTAAGGTCACAGCACGTCTCTAAAATGGTAGATGTTTCCAACTCCCATGGCATTCCAAAAATTACCCTGATGGAAATACTTGATGAAAAGCATAATATGGGTCATAATTTACATGTTGAACTGGATAATTGGAAATTTACACCGAAAAATACGGGCAATGCGTACAAAGAAAATCAAGGGCATATCCATGTGTATGTCAACGGAAAAAAACATGGCAGGATGTATTCCAATTGGTATTTCCTCGGCGATTTGAAAAAAGGAAAAAATAGAATATCCATAACCCTCAACGGGGACGACCATACCGCATTTACCATTGGTGAAAAAATGATTGGGGCGGAAAAGGAAGTTAATGTCAAATAAATACCATAGCCAATTGACCAATAGCAAGGAGATGATCTTAACGTTAGGTCAAGTAAGGGTCTTCTTTTTAAGGATAAGTTAGGCCATACGAATACAAAAGAATAGTAAGGCAGCATTAATAATAATCAAAGTAAGGGTATAAAGCCACCTCTTGTATTTCAACGCAAATAGATGACCTGTCAAAACAATTACCAAGGTAACCAGCAAATAAGAAATCCGTCTTTTGTATGCTGCAATCTCTTCATGATCAAATAAATAAAACGCTTTCATGTAGTGTTCCGGCTTAACAAGTTCATTGATAAAATAGATTAAAGTGATAACCGACATGGAACCCAATATGAACAATATTGGAATCAATACATGCTCATTGGTTTTATGGAAGCCTGCTTTTTTCAAACTAATTGGTCAATAAACGTTTGGAAATTATTTTTCGTTTTACAAATAAGAACAAGGTCCTTAGTAAGAGGAAGATCAAAGTACCATAAACACAGATAATCACCAGAAGTGAAGGCACAGCCACACCAAACGATAGGGCCAATACCATTAATAGAAGGATTATGGTCAATATACCATACGTCCAACGCAATAACAAAGGCTTTAGCTCTACAAATTTTGGTTTATCCTTACGTTTGTTTTCCGTGCGTTTTAGATATACTACGAAACCCGTCAGCGCCAAAAACCCTGATGTAATACCAAAAAATGCATATACCATTTTTAGAATTATCCCGCCCCAATCCCCAAAATGTATGGATTCTTGTATGTAGAAGAGTTTTGCCCCCAGACTTTGCTCCCTAATATCCAATCGATGTACTTCTTCAAGTGTTTTTTTATCCAAAGTCAATTGAAAGTGATGGCGTTCAAAGGCAGTTCTGGGCACATCTCCCCGCACTGTTATCACACCACTGCCATCCGTAGAGGGGGCAAAACTATGGGGTTCCAATTCCGGAAATATGCTTCTAGAAGCTGCATAGGCTTCCAAATAATCAAAGGCCATAGTAACATCCTCCTCTTTGGAATATTGCATTTCTTCAGCTTTGTAAATACCCGGTCGGTCACCAACTATTGGTTGTTGCAGTAAACCCTGTAGCCCAATCCATGCACCTGTGATGGCAATCATTAAATTGAAAACTAGGGTAGTAATCCCTATGAGTTTATGGTAATCTGCCATGGTAATTCGCAAATTTTTCTTGCGGATGGTGGCAAACCACTGCTTTTTCATAAAGTTTCCATAGATCCAAAATCCGGTAATGGTAGAAATCAACAGTGCAATGCCCGCCAAGCCCACAATGTATCTTCCGAACAGACCGTCATATAACCTAACATGTAAGTTTCTAATGAAATAGGAAATGGATCGGAAGTTATCCCTTTTGCCAACTATTTTTGCTGTATAGGGATTAACAAAGAATTCCCAAGCCTTAAAATCCAACAGGCTTTTACGCTCAAGGATGTTGACGATCAAATTTTCATGTTCTTTCCTGGGCGTAACCAAAAGCACAAAATTTTCATTGCCGTACACTTGTTTTAAACTGTCAATTACTGGGCTGATGTCCGCCTTCTGGTCGGTCATTTTAGTTTCGGATTGAATATAAAAGTAATCGTGGTTTACCAGCCTATCTATTTCAACCTTGAACAGTGCAACAACACCGGTAATGCTCAAAACGGCTATCACAACGCCTGCATATAGGCCCACCCAGTTATGGATGGACCACATCTTTTTTTGCAGGCGTTTTGATAGTTTGCCCATAGTTTGTTAAAATGAATAGCCTATGGACAATAGGTAGTTCCTTGGCGCTCCCGGAAAAACACGACCTGCGTTCAATCCACCGATAAAGTAGCGTTCATCAAAGATGTTATTGAAGTTGGCGGAGACGTCAAAGTTTCCATAACGATAATAAATACCGGCCCTGGCCGTAAAATAATCCGGGAACTCTATGATGGGACGTACCGCGTTTGGAACGCTTGACGGAATCTTACTTGAGCTTACATATCTACCTCCCAAACCTAGCCCAAGGTTTTTGAACAATCCGTTCGTAAGGGTATATTTTCCCCAAAATCCAGCAGTGTGTTGAGGATTGTTGTTTTCCAACTCCAGACCTTGTAACTCAATGTCCTGATCTACATCGATTTCATTGAATGCATAGTTCGCCGTTAGGGTAAAATTACTGTTTATCCTGCCCTGTACCTCAAATTCCGCTCCACGACTTACTTCATCCTCAATTTGGATAAACTGGGGAATACCTCCACCAGCAAGGGGATCTTCAATAATACGTCCGGTTCTGTTTATAGTATATAAACTGAGCTGTGCCAGTAATCGGTCCTGGAAAAAGGAAGCCTTGGTTCCGATTTCAAATTGGTTGCTTTCCAGCGGGTCAAAGGTCGTTGTACCATCTGGTGTCAAACCAAAGGGCAAGGCTTGTGGACTAAATGCCTGGGTGTAACTTCCAAAGAGATTAAAATTATCGTTAAGTGCATAAGTGACACCGAATCTAGGTAAAAACACGTCGTTGTCGATAAGGCCATCGGGTTGGGTACCTCCTCCACCTACAAGATTGATTTGATCTAAATTTTCATAACGCAAACCCAGTAGAAACTTGAACTTTCCAGAAGTGATCAAATCCTGGACATATAAACCCCTATAGCGCGATTCGGATATAAAGGGCGAAACCAGGTTATTGAAATTAATGTCCAATTCTGCCAAGGAGGAAAAAATCTGCCGGTTATTAAAGCGTAGGTTGGGCACCCCATTTTCCTCACCTTGGGCGTTCCTGGAAAATGAGTCTTCAAAAGTCTCATAATAATCCCATCCAAGAACGGTTTCATGTCTTAGGGAACCTGTATTGAATTTTCCCACTAAATACGCAGTAACAAATTCGGAGCCACCATCGGTCTGTCTGTCAATAATGGTCCTGATCAATTCTGTTCCGTCCGACGTAAACTGATTTGATGACCTGGTTTCCAAAAAATTTTGATCGAATTCCGATCGGGTGTAGGACACATTGAATGACAAATTATTGCTCAACTCGTGTGTACCCGAAACGGTAAAAAACACCTGATTGTTCTGCCTGTTATCATAAGGTTCTGCGGTACTGAAACTTATGGGCAACGCAAACAGATCTTCCTGCAATACCGGCATCCCACGGTCCACCCCAGCATCATCGTTGTTTATGGTGCCGACAATATCCACGTTGATTCGTGTTTTGTCCGTGGGCAAATAAGAAATTGATGGCGCAAAAAGTAGACTACGGTTTTTAATAAAGTCACGAAAATTTTCAGAATTTTCATGGCTTAGATTTAGACGATATAGTAGTTTTTTATCCTTGGTGAGCGGTCCCGTGATATCCGCAGTGGCGCGTTTCGTGTCAAAGCTGCCATAGGTATAGGTCGCGGCAGCACGATTGACATCCAGCGGTTTTTTAGTTACTGCATTGATAACACCACCCGGCGAACTGTTCCCAAACAAGGCCGCTGCAGGTCCTTTGATAAATTCAATACGTTCGTATTGTGTGGCTATCGTGGAAGAGGCAAACTGGGGCGAGACCAAGGCACGGTTACCGTTGATATAATCATGGCTCACGCGAAAACCCCTTGAGGTAAAGTTATCGCCCGTACGTGTTTGGGTAACACCGGCAATATTCTCCGTGACCTCATTCAACCGGAACAACGCCTGGTCTTTGATAATTTCTTTGTTCAGTATGGATATGGCCTGGGGGACATCCTTGATTTTTGCCCCGGTCCTTGTTCCAGCAAAAGTTACATCCGGTCGGTATCCTGTATTTTTCCGGCCCACGATTTCAACTTCCTGTAACCGTTCCGTGCGGTTGATCAATTGGGCATCCAGGGTCACGTTGGAACCGGCGATTGTAATTTCCGCGCTAAATTCGGAATAACCTATATATATGATTTCTATGGTAAAGGTTCCATCCAGTACGTTGGTAATTTCATAACGTCCGTTCTTATCAGTTGTAGTTCCTTTGGTGGTCCCTACCAAATATACTTGGGCAAATTCCAATGCCTGGCCATCTTCATTGGTTACGGTTCCCGATACATTGGTTTGGGCCTGCATCCATCCATATCCCAAAACCGTAAGGGCAATCAATAGTATTTTTTTCATTTTCAATTAAATTATTGTGGTAGTAGTTCTGAGTTGTTGATAAAGGTTAAGGTGTTTCCAAATTCAGCATTCGAATCCGGGAATAAGACGAAGGTTCCAAAATTACCTTCTACCCCATTGGGCAATCCGATTACAGCATCATTACTGATACGCTGTCCGTTTACTGTGGCCCATATGGGCAGGGGTATCACAGAGGTAAAGGGAAATATGATTTCCTTGTTTTCTTGATAGCTTAGAATCCCAAACGAATCCGGTAAACCTAGGCCTATAAATAGGTTATCAAGCGGTAAAACCCCAAATGCAATGGACGTTGCATCAATGAACAACTGTACATTGTCAACCCCTGGGCTGAGCATGATGGCATCAAGGCCTATGAAAGTCGGTGGGAGCGTGTTTTGGTTAAGTGTTTTTTCAACAAGCAACAACTCTGGTGTTTCGGAATTACCGACCACATAAAGCGTGTACGACCGTAGCGCTTCAAGGTTGGCATCCAATGCCAATGTCTGGTCCCCATAAGGCACTTCTATGGCAACCGTGCCATCAGATCCTTGGGCAATATTCAGATCAACGTTATAGTACGTGGTGTCCGTACTTAAAGCCGCCACTGGTTCACCATTAAGCTCTACCGCAGGTACGTTCAAAGATGCACTGTCCAATCCATCAACAGCATTGACCAATAACAGTTGTGCGTTCGCGGGATTGACATCCACACGGGTCACATCTTGTGAGATTTGATCACCACGGGTCAATATCAAACGCCAAACAAATCGTCCAGCCGTCTCATTGGTCACTTGAAAAGTTGGGCTAAGACTGGTAGGGTCATCCAATGCGACATCGATACCTTCGGGGGACTCCTCCAATTCCCACATGACGTTGAACCCAAGCCCATTTACATCGCTTGAGGCAGCAGCATCCAATTGTATTGTGGTTCCCGATACTTCAGTAAAAACAACTTGGTCCTCTCCGGCATCTGGAAGCAATACCGTAAAATCCTGTTCATCAAAATCAGAACAAGAAGCACTTAAAAAAAGGAGTGCATAGATTGCATATATTTTTTTCATTCTCTCAAAGTTTAGTGAATAACAAAAATACTTATGAATTTTATTTATTCTAAATAAAAACAAAGTGTTCCTTTAAAATTTATTGGGTAAAAAAGGACTATTTTGTCAGTTGACAATTATAAATCTCACCGTTAAATACAAGGCATTGTATGCCTCAATAAAGAATCATGATTAGAATAGTTGGCTATGGTCAGGAACAAGTACTTTCCAAGGGTTCATCACAAATTCAACTTATTTTACCACTTCAAGGTTGTACCTTATAAGTTAGGCCTTGTAGTTTTCCAATAGTTCCAATCCCTTATTTTTTCCCTCCCTTCCAACAGAAATCCAAATGAGTTCCCGCATATCTTTCTTTTTCTAAACTGGTTGATTTCATTCATTTTATTTTAAGTCAATCTAAATTTAAATAATTGATTATCAATTATTTAAATTGATTCTATCCTATGAGATC
>JBCDBE010000067.1:0-20538 GCA_039184365.1 Bacteroidota bacterium
GAACAAAAAAATAAGTTAATGGATTGGAATTCAGAAATATAGAAATTAATTACGAGAGCACACTACAAAAAAACCTTAGAAATTCTATGGTTTCCATCCATTCCGAAAACATAATCCCCCTACTATCCTTCAATTTTGCCAAGGACAAGCTCGTCGGGGCCCGGTTAAAGCATAAAATTGCTTTGAAAGTTGGATTAATTCGGATTTACCCTGAATGCGAATGGACGATTATTTCAAGTTTGCCCAAAGGACATTTATTCCTTTTTATACCTTCTCATGTTATTGTTCCAAGGACTTGGCCTTAGCAAAGGCTTCGGCTGCTTGCTGGGTTTGTCCCAATGCTTTTAAGGCGGTGCCCAATCCTTCCCAAAAACTGGGGTTTTTGGGAAAACTTTCCACAAAAGTTCCAAATACAAAGGCCGCAGGTTGGTACTGTTGCTGGTCCAATAGCATTTGCCCTACTTGACTGAACTCTTGTTCGAAATTGAGGTGTTGGTATTTGGGATCCCGAATGATTCGGTTCGCATCGGTCTTCAATTGTTCCAGCTTTCCTTCCCTGAAAAGCTGCGTAAAATACGCCATAGGGTCCACCACATCCGTGTGGTCTATGGTTTCTATGAGGGCTAGGACCGGATCTTGATTGGTGCGATATTCCTCAAAAGTAGGCGCAGCGTAAAAATTGGGCGTGGTCGCGTCCTTATTCTCCCACTGGGGTTTGTCTTGCCACCAAGCAAAGGACAAATAGACCTTTATCCCCGAATTGGGCAGTTGTACTGTTTTGGTATCACCATAAAAGTTCTTGTTTTCCGAAGTGGGCTCCCCCACCAAGATGGCCTCGGTATAGGTCTCCACCTCATTGGTCAGGTTCTGGCAGGCTGAAAAGGTATTCCGGCCAATAACAAAAAAGAAGTTCCCCTGTTTGTTGAGATTGGGTCTTGCCATGATGCCCTTGATAAAATGGATGTTATTATAATTATCGCCTCCGCCGTTTAAGCGGACGTCATAGATCAATTTTTCCACACCCTGAGTATCAATAAATTCGAAAAGGCGACCATAAAAAGCCCTTAAGGTCTCTTTGGGATGGTCAAATACGGAGCTTTGGCGTACATAGAGGGTCTTTGTCCCTTCGAGCAACTCAAAATAATAGTATTTTTCCTTTAGGTGTTTGAGGTATCTGGGTGTTGCCCCTGCTTCACGGGCACTCAACCAATTTTCATTGGGGGTAGTGAATAGATAGTCCCGGGACATATCCGCTAAAGGAACGGCAGAAAAGCTATGGGTAAAGCGATTGCCGTCCTTTTCCAATTCCAAACTCACCTCCTGCTGTAAAGTCTTGGTAATACCCTGTGCATGCAATACTGTGGGAAGGGTTAGAAAACGCAGACCATACCCCCTAAAATACTGGTCATTCTCTGCAGGGACCACGGGCCTGATTTTGGCCAAAGCGTCTTCAATAGGCACTCCATTGACCGCTATTACCTTGGTGCCCAAGGTTTCGGAATGGGTTTTATGCACCCCTTCAACGTAGATACCATCCTTAAACTGATATAGGTTCACTGGGAGTACGGCGTCCTTGGCCAGGGTGCTGAACGGAATTTGTGTATGGCCGTATTCAAATGCAGCTACCATTCGGGCCAATCCAACCTTAATCTTATGTTCGGCTAGATTTGGAATCTTGGCCCTAAGGTCTTTGATCTGCATGTCCCATGCTTCTTGGGTGACTTTTTTAAACAAAAAGGAATATTCGCCATGCACTTGCTGTTGTAAATAATCCAAATCGGCCCGCCACTGTTCCGCACTGATCTTTTCTTGGGCCATGGTATGGTTTGTTACATGGAAGGAGGCTACGAACAGAAGTATCAATGTGAGTTTGGTTGTTTTCATGATTTTGATTGATTTTAGCTATTGGAGTGCAAGGAACATGCTTTGTTACAACTTTGCACCTGTATTTTTTTGAACCATCGTATTCCTTGGTTCATTTAGCGTTTTGGGGATTTGGATAAAACGTCACTTAAAAGGCAGCATTATGATGCGAAAGCGCCTTGTTTTTTGGATCATGTGCTTTCAAAACCATTAATAGTGATTCAGCGATTTCACATGGGCAAATATTTTATGTCCCCGAACAACGGCCTCAACGTCTTCGCTGAACATTTTCAGTCCTTTTACATGGTTTATTCCCTTTAATGGTGAAATGGAAATGACATCGAGTTGTGCCCCATCCTTATCTAGTGCCCTTACTTCTATAGTATTCCCCATTCTACTTACTCCTTTTACATCAAGTAGGGTTCCATCATTATCTATGGCTTTCACATCAAGTATTTTGCCCTCATAATCAATGGCTTTAATAGGATAGTACTCCCCTTCGTCTTTCACAATCATTTTTATGGGAATGCTCTGCCCTTTTACCAAGGCTTTGACACTTAGAAGGCTGATATCATGGGAGTCTTGAATGGCCTTCACATCGTATTGCACACCCCTATCGTCAATGGCTTTGATATCCAACAACTGGGCTTCCGGGCGAACGGCCTTAATATGCCAAAAAATCAAATTCTCGGGCTCTTTGACTTGGGAACGTATGGGGGCTGTGGAGAAAATAAAAAGAAGCAAAAAACCTATAGTTTTTAGGGCTTTTGTACTGTGTTTTGTGATTTCCATGGGAATTGTTTTACCTTAAATGTAGCGCATCTGCCTGTTCCTGAACATGATAATAATCAGGAGGACCAGCTTTTGGAAAATCAAGAACGGTACGTTTCGCTGGCCGCTAAGGCGGTATCCAAGAAATATTAGGATCGCTAAGGGCAGTTCAGCCCCGTCCAAGGCGTTTCGTAAGGCGCCAGCTTCTCGGTGATGAAAAACTATTCCCCGTAGATGTTATAAATGCGTCGAGGTCCTTATTTTAGGACAATGGTATCTGGTGTTCCCAATCCCATGTACGGTACTTTAATCTGGAAACCAAAGTAAGATGGTCGATTTCAATTTGATTGTGATATTGATTTTCTTGAAAGTAGCGCAAACTATCCTTGAGCATGCGCCTTCCATTGACTTTTGCGATGGTTATGTGAGGCGTCTCAGAGATTATAAATGACTTCAACCTTTTTTTAAAACCAGTATTATATAGGGAGCGCAGGTCTTGATGTAAGTCCCTAATCGCTCCGTTTTTGGTTACGTTCAAACATAAGGTTTTTGAAGTTTCAAAAGCGTCAAATCCATTAATGGTCAAATCAAATCGATTTCTTTCCGACAATTGTTCAAGAATTTGAATAAGTACCTCTTGGTGCTTTGAATTCATTTTAAAACTTGCCAGGCTAATATGGGGTTTTGAACCTGAGAGTGGCTGCTTTCCATAGGCAAATTCAAACAGTTTTTTAAATTCAATAATACGACTGAATACCTCTTCCGGCGGGACAATCCTTAGATTATAGTACTTGATATTGGAATTAAAAATAGGCAAGCGAAGCTGCTTCATCGGATAAAAGGTAACAATCTGATAGTGAGTTTACTCCAAGTTAATGAAAACAAGCCAATTAACCTATGCTTGTATACAAACTGTGGGCTCTTTTCCAGGTAAATCACTTCCGTATCGGCAATCGAATCTGTGAGGGATGCTTTTTGCTGTGGTGAATACTGTTGTTGGCCACAATGCCTTCGGATTCGTCATAGTTGTTTCCTCCGGTATTGAGGTTGCGTGCAAACCGGGGAAAATTACTGCTGGAGATCTCAACTCGAATTCGATGTCCCTTTTCAAAGTAGTTACTGGTGGCCATTGGGGTCAGGTCTACTTTGTACACCTCCCCTTTTTGCATAAAGACCTCTTTATCATAGCCTTCACGATATCGGGCACGTTGGATGGTTTCATCCAGATTATAGGCCCTTCCGTCAGGATAGACATCAATCAGTTTGATAGTAAAATCGGTATCCTTCACATTTGATGAGACATACAAAGTCGATTCGATAAAACCGGTCACCTCTATCCCTTCTTCCAACGGTTCGGTGGTGTAGACCAGAATATCATCCCGTTCTTCCATGAACTGTTGGTCAAAAGCGCCTCCCTTGACAGCGTTGCCCGTACAACAGACATTGCCCCCATAGGAGGTTACCGGATTCATGGGGTCGTATTCAAAACTATCCGAATTGGCTTTCGATGGCCTTTTCTTCGTCAATGTCCCATTACCGTTCAAGGTGTTCGCATTGCCACCACTGTTCAGATAGTAAGTCGCTATTTTGGCATCCTTGGGGGGCCATTCTTCGGAAGATTGCCATCTATTTTTGCCCATGGTGAAATACTGTACCCTCGGTGTCTTTTCCTTAAAATCATTATCCTTTTCCTTTAACCAAAGGTCCCACCAGTCATAAATCTGTTCATTATAGTTTAAACGGGCATCGCCCACACTTCGCTCGCCGACAATGGTATTTTGCGTAGCCCTGGTGTACCTGCAATGTAATGTTGGAGCGATGACCAAATATTGGTTATCGCGAATTTCCGGGTCCTTTGCATTATTTCGAATATGGTTGAACAAAGCTAAGTTCGGGGTGATGCTTACATCATACCAAGAGGCGAACCAAAAACTTGGGGTGCCAATTTCCATATCGTCATGGTACAATCCTCCCGTAAACCAATCGGGATGATTGGGTTTGCGCCTTACCATTTTATCAAAAATTTCCTTTTTGCCATTGATGTTCTTGAGGATGTCCTGGATAGGCAAATGCTGCAATGCTTCTGACATGTCGACTGGAGGGTTCTCAGGCGCTAAATCATAAAACCTTGAAATACGAATCAAATCCTCTTGCGTAGCCCCTTCAGGTATACGTGGCTTGAACGTATCATGCTCCACCCCATAAAGCCATGAAAAAAAGAGCAACTGCTCCACCCCACCTCGGTACCAATTCCCTTGCTCCATAAGTTCACCAACACGACCTACCCCGGCACCAAAGGCTTGGGGTACCATGGCGGCATGGGCTGGATGGTCCAATGCAGCTACAGCCATTTGCCATTCGGCAGTGCTGGAACAACCATAAGTGCCAATTTTGCCATTGGACCACGATTGATCTTTCATCCAACTAAATGCATCGTAGCCGTCGGTAAGCGGCACCCCCAAAATGTCCCATTCCCCTTCTGAGAAATAGCGTCCACGTTCATTTTGGACCACATAGGCATACCCCCTTTTTACCGCT
Source organism: Bacteroidota bacterium (assembly GCA_039184365.1). Classification (GTDB taxonomy): domain Bacteria; phylum Bacteroidota; class Bacteroidia; order Flavobacteriales; family Flavobacteriaceae; genus Croceivirga. Next base: position 5,173 of record JBCDBE010000067.1, read on the forward strand.
TCATAAGCACGTTCTTTGGTTCGTGTTCGCTCCTTACCGTCCCCCCAGGAATTAAAATTGTAGGGGGTCCTTGAAAAAATAATGGGGACTTTCTTATCGGTTTTGGGACGATAGATATCCGTTGCCAATCGGATACCATCGCGCATGGGCATCATCACTTTTTCATCAATAATGGCAATGGCTTCCAGTTTTTCCGAGATCTTCGGTTCTTCCTGCGACAACATACCGGTCGTGAACAGGATGATGACAAGCAATGGATAGCTTCGAATCATGTAGCTGTTTTTAAGGTGTTAGACCTGTGACTTTAGGTTTTTAAGTTGTGCTTCAAGTTCAGTGAAACGGAGTTCTACATCCTTTCCAATCTGTTGGTCCGCACCATTGACCATATTATAGATATAAGAAATTTGCGCCACCAACATTTGCTGGGGGTAAGCACCTTCGGCATTCTTAAGCTGCTTTAATACGGATGTCACCTTTTCCAATCTTCCATTGGGAGCTTCATCGCCTTTTTCCTCCAAATCCTTGGATTCCTTTTCCAGTTTATCCTGAAATAGTCGTGCCTCGGTCAAAAGTGCCAATGCTTTTCGCTGCATATCGCGTTGCTTTTCCAACAATTGGTCCGTCATACCGTCTGATTTGACCCTTGGATCTGGCAGCACTTCAAATTCTTGACTCATACTTTGGCTACCCACCGTAAGCTTGGCCGTATAGCGGCCAGGGGGCACCATAGGTCCATTCTTAAAACGTCTTTTCCCCTCCTTATGCCATGGTCCCTTTTGGCGTAAATCCCATCCAAAACGATTCAGTCCTTTTTTGGTTTCCAGTTTGTTGTTCACATAACGAAAGGCAGTGCTCAGATTCATATCTTCCACCTCATCGACGGAAGATTTCAATAAAGTGCTATCGCTTAGAACGGTCACAATAGGTTGTTTCCTGTCATTGAGCACCTCCAATGTCAAACCTTCGGTAGCTTCGGGTAAGTAGTAATCGATGTACACTGTGCTCCTAGGATATTCAGGAAATGTATTTGACGAACGTACCATAGGATAACGATAGCGAATGGTGTTGTCGGGCGTAAAGAGATGGGGTTTTTTGTCAAGTGATGCCATGGCAGCATCCCGTAAGCCGGTAATATTATCTAAAATCCAGAAACCACGGCCCATCGTACTCAACACCAAATCACCCCTAAAAATCTTGATATCGGTTACAGGGGTTACTGGCAGGTTTTGTTGAAAAGATTGCCAGGTTGCCCCATCATTTAACGATACGTACACGCCACTTTCCGTACCGGCGTACAAAAGGCCCGCCTTAATAGGGTCTTCACGTAGGACCCGTGCCGTATGGTCATTGGGTATTCCATTGGATGCCGTACTCAACAACGTCCAACTGTTGCCATAATCATCGGTCTTATAAAAATATGGAGTGGCATCGCCCAATAAATGCCGGTCCACGGCAATATAGGCAGTACCCATGTTGTGATGTGAAGCAGTGATGGATTCCACCCTACCCCCTTTCGGTAGTTTCTTGGGTGTTACATTTTTCCAGGTTGCCCCACCATCTTGGGTCACCGAAACCAAACCATCATTGGAACCCACCCAAATCAATCCCTCTTTCAACGGGGATTCCCGTATGGAATACAGGGTGCTATAATATTCCTCTCCGGTAATGTCACGGGTAATGGGGCTACCTGAAATAACTTGTTTATCGGCTTCAAATGCCGTGAGATCAGGTGAGATGATCTCCCAAGAATATCCATCGGAATCCGTTTTATGTAAAAATTGGGAACCGTGATAGACCACATCAGGGTTATGTGGTGAGACGTGTACAGGTGCCACCCGTTGAAAACGATACTTTAAGTCCTTTGGATTATGTCCATAAATATTGCTGGCACCCACATAGTAACTTTTTTCCACTCCAGTTAGTTTATTGAATACCCCAAAACGCCCTTTGCAATTGGCATAAACGATATTGGCATTACCAGGTTTGGGCACTGCAGGCCCTGTTTCACAACCTCCTGTATTGATGATCCATGCGGAACCCGGATTTTGGACCGCACTGGGCGGAAAACTGGGAACGGCAATAGTGGAGTAGTTGTCTTGCTGGCCTGCGTACAGCCAATAGGGATATTGGTCATCCACCTCCACCTGATAGAGTTCGGCTGTGGGTTGGTTGAACTGGGTTGACCAGGTTTTGCCCCCATTAAAACTTACATTGGCCCCACCATCATTGGCTTGTATCAAAAGTTCTGGATTGTTCGGATTCAACCAAATATCATGATTATCGCCGTGGGGTACTTGGACGACTTTCCACGTTTTGCCTCCATCATTTGATTTTATGAGCGGATTGGCATTGGAATAGACAATATCCGGATTGGTAGGGTCCAGTTCAACATTGGTATAATAAAACGGTCGGTTCACCAGACGTTTATCATCGGAGACATGCACAAACGATTTCCCTTGGTCCACGGACTTGTAGAGCCCTTGCTCACCCTCAGGGGCTTCAATGATAGCGTAGAGGATTCTTGAATCAACCGGGGAGACCGCTAAATCAATTTTACCAATGGTATCTTTGGGAAGACCGTTTTCCAATTTGGTCCAATCCATGCCCCCATTGACGGATTTATAGATGCCCCCTTCCTTTTTGGTCCCGCCGGAGATAATGGTCCAAGGTTTACGTTCTGCCTTCCATGCTGCCGCGTAAATGACATTGGGGTTTCCTGGTAATAATTCAATATCGGCAAAGCCGACCTTATCGGAAACAAACAATATCTTTTCCCAAGTTGCACCGCCATCCGTAGTTTTGAAAACTCCCCGCTCCGGATTGCTTTTAAAAGCGTTGCCAATGGCCGCCACCCAAACCACATTGCTGTTGGTAGGGTCAATTTCCACGGCTCCTATCTGTCCTACGTTTTTAAGTCCGATATGTTCCCAGGTTTTTCCTGCATCAATGGATTTATACATGCCTTTTCCACTGATGACATTACTGCGCAAGCCATCAGAACCGGTACCGACATAAACCACGTTTGGGTCATTTTCAGCAACTTGAATGGCCCCTATTGATGGCGTATCAAAAAAACCATCGGAAACATTGTTCCAAGTGGTGCCATAATCTTCAGATTTCCACACTCCTCCACCCGAAGCACCTAAGTAAAACGTACCCGGCTGTAGGACCACTCCCGTTACTGCGGTTACACGACCACCACGTGCAGGCCCAACTGTGCGATATTTTAGCCCATCAAATTCTTGGGACAGTGCCGTAAAGCCAAGGGCAAAAAATGATAAAAACACTAATTTTAGGTTCAAGGTTAACTTCATTTTCATTCTTTTATTCATGATTTTTAGACGGTCAAAGCAATTGATTTGCTTAAACCTTATTACATATAACTCGATCTTAGTATCCAGCAGCCTGACCATCTTTTCTTGATTCCGAGGCCCCTGAATACACGTTGTTTTCGATATCGACGCCTATGGCCTGATATCCCCCGAACATCCCTACGCCGAAACTGATGCGATGCCCTTTCTTCCTTAGCTCGCGTAAAGTCTTAGCATCGAAACCACTTTCAAGATATAGTGTTCCCCCATTGGTCATCTTAGATCCGGTAGGTTGGGAGCTTCCTCGATGCCGTATTCTTGGCGCGTCACCCGCTTCTTGCAAATTCATTCCGAAGTCAACAATATTTACCACTATCTGGGCATGTCCCTGTGGCTGTACCGCTCCGCCCATAAGACCAAAACTCACCCAAGGTTGGCCATCTTTGGTGATAAAAGCAGGGATAATCGTATGAAAGGGACGCTTACCCGGTTCCAGGGCATTGGCATGTGTTTTATCTTGGACATTGAACATTTGTCCCCGGTTTTGAAGCACAAAACCCAGCCCATCAGGTACCATTCCCGAGGCAAATTCGGAATAAATGCTCTGTATGAAGGAAACCATATTGCCCTCTTTATCAGCCACCGTTAAATAAGTGGTGTTGCCCGTTTCGATTTCCATGTCCCCCGCAGGATACACGTTGTTCGCTTTATTGGTATTGATCAGCTTCCGGCGTTTATCGGCATAGTTGTCTGATAAAAGGGTTTCCAAGGGAATTGTATTGAATTCCGGGTCGGCGTAAAACTTGGCACGATCTTCATAGGCCAACTTTTTGGCTTCCGTAAGTACATGTAGATAGTCTGCACTTCCAAATCCCATTTTGGTTAAATCATAACCTTCAAGAATATTCAACATCTGCAAGGCTGCAGTACCCTGCCCATTTGGTGGAAGTTCCCAAACGTCATACCCCCGATAGTTCACCGAAACGGGTTCCACCCAATCGGAGGTGTGCCTGGCCAAATCTTCATACGATAAAAACCCACCGTGTTTTTTTATATAGCTATCGATGGTCTTAGCTATGGAACCCTTATAAAAGGCATCACGACCGTCTTTGGCAATGCGCTTGTAGGTATTGGCCAAATCGGTATTCTTAAAGACTTCCCCCTTGATGGGTGGCCTGCCGTTGGGCATATAGGTCTGCGCAAAACCCGGTTGGTCTTTTAATCCTTTATAATTTGATGCCATTTCATAGGCGATAACCTCCGATACCGGAAATCCATCTCTTGCGTAGTTTATGGCCGGTTGTAAAATAGCGTCCATAGGAAGCTGCCCAAATTTTTCATGCAATCTGAACCAACCATCCACGCATCCCGGTACCGAAACCGGCAAAGGACCATAGAAGGGGACATAACGCATATCTCTTTTCATGAAATATTCAATGGATAAGGCTTCTGGCGCCCTACCACTGCCATTAAGTCCGTACAATTTATTTTCTTTAGCGGACCAAACAATTGCAAAGACATCGCCTCCAATGCCACAACTGGCGGGTTCCACAAGTCCCAATACGGCATTTGCCGCGATTGCAGCATCAATAGCACTTCCCCCCTTTTTCAAAATATCCAACGCAACTTGAGTGGCCAACGGTTGACTTGTGGCTGCCATTCCGTTTTGGGCCAAAACTTCAGAACGTGTGGTAAAGGTTTCCCCGGTCAAGCGGTCCTGTGCATTCAAGATGGAAGCCATTGACAATACGGCAATTATGGACGTTACTAGTTTCATTTTCAATTTTTTAAAAGATGAGTTCTGTTAAATTACCCTCATCTAGACCATTGGAATGCGTCTACAGTCGGTTTACGATTTTAAATATAAGGCTATCCCAGCTATTTAAAGGGGGAATGGAAGTAGAAATTACGGACTTTGGTACCATGGGTCGAAGAGTATTTTGCATAAGTTCCATAGGGTTGCTTTTTGCTAAGATGCACAACACGGTTATTATTGAAGTACATTGGCCAAAACCCATGGAACTATTCCGTCAAATGAATATCATATGGAACTGTAACGATTTTCATAAACTACAGTCTTTACTGTATTGTAATCCAACACCTCATGAAAGCAATAACACTTCCCTTGTTTCCTTTTTATGTTCTACTCTTTTTATCAAGCTTTGGTCTACAGGCCAATAATGGCGCATTGGCCTATATCTATCCCCTTTCCAAAATTACCGTCGATGGAGATGGAACGGATTGGCCCGCATCGGTAAAAGCGTACCCTTTGCCCCATGTTTTTTATGGGGAAGGGCTTTCAGGTCCGGAAGACGGTTCTGCACTATGGCGTGGGGGATACGATCCTAAATCAGGCCATCTCTATTTCTTGGTGACCATGGTAGATGACGATTATGTGAAAACGCCGGACAATAGCCATTACTCCAGTCATGATTTTCAAGTGCTTTATATTGACCCGATGCATACCAAAAGTGGATCCGGCGTCATCGCCTATGAATTGGACGAAGATCACCGAAAGATAGTGGAGCAGGAAGGGCTCCTTTTTTATCCCCAAGTAAAAAATGCCAGTTTTGATGAGGTAGAGATTGCAATAAAAAGAACCAATGATACGGTAACGTACGAATGGAAAATTAAAGTTACGGGTACCCTTAAGCCCGGAAGGGTCATTGGCTTTGACTATGCAGTCTTCGATAAGGACACGGATGAAGACCATGTGATGATTACCTGGGGAAATACGGGAGGCAACAAGTTTACAAATTCCAATCTCCTTGGCGATATCATGCTTTTGGAAGCCACGGAAGAACCCACCTTAGTTAAAGGTACTTTGAAATGGGAAGGTGAGGCAGCCAACCATTGGCCCAACTCCATACAATTTACCAATACTAAATCATCGGATGCGTTTTTGAACGCTGCGGTGGACTCCTTGGGTCGGTATGAGTTACAATTACCTCCAGGCAATTATGATATTACCATACCCCCTACTTGGCAAATGGATCGTTGGTTTACAATTGATTTGGTGCAAGGGGCCGTTCCCGAACAGTCCATTTCAATAACCAAGGATCGCGTGTTTGTTGTGGATAAGGTTTCCGTCATGGTGGCCGAGAAACCCAACCTGATTCCCTCCAAAGGTATTTTACACATGCCATTCGATAAAGCTGCTTCCAAAAAAGTAGATGAGTTTGTAGAAGCTTACAGGACTTACTACAACATACCGGCAGTATCGATGGCCCTAATCCAAGAGGGTCAACTGGTGTACCATAAAAGTTATGGGGTGGAAAACAACATCACTAAAAAGCCTTTGCGGGATGAAGCCGTTTTTGAAGCCGCTTCGATTACCAAATTGGTGTTTGCATATGTGATGAACCGCCTAGTTCAAAGAGGTGAATTTGACTTGGACCAACCGCTTTATGAAACCCTTCCCTTTCCAGAGTTGGAAGAATTTCCTGAATATAAATTAATGACGGCCAGACATGTTTTGACCCATGTAAGTGGACTTCCCAATTGGGGAGCTAAAATGATCAATACTCCGGGAACCACGTATGGGTACTCGGGGGAGGGATTTGAATACCTGAAGAAAGTATTGGCCAAGGGAGATTTTGACAACCTACCGGAAATTATTCAATCGCATTTGGATAATGAACTTTTGAGTCCTTTGGGGATGACGAATACGTATTTTATGTGTAACGACCAACTTCCTGCACTTAAAGTTGCGGGACATTTTGATGGGATTCCCAATATGTATGATTGTCCCGACTGGCCCGGAATGGCATTCAGCATGCATACCGAAGCGAAAGATTTTGTGCCCTTTGCGCTGGCCCTCTCCAATAGGAAAGGATTGACCGATGAACAAGCCAAGAATATGTTTAGCTTCCACACCTTGGAAGAAGAGGAAAATTGGAGGAACGGTTATAGGTCCGGTTATGGGCTGGGTGTTGCCCTTAGGGAGTCACCCTATGGATTGGTCTTTGGCCATGGGGGCAACAATGGGGATTTCAGATGTATTTTTGAGATGTACGATGATTTGGATGTGGGTTATATTGTCTATACCAATGCCAATACCGCTGGGCCCCTCCTTTATGATGTTACCCCCTTTTTGGTGGAGGGGAAAAACTAGATACACCTTTCCGAACGAAATGGCACAATTTGCAAATCAATAACAATCCATCAATAACTGCCCATTTTCCTGAAAAGCACTTAAGGGTTGGTCCAAATGTTTTAACGTTATCTTGTCCATAACAGTTAAGACTTTTTGTTGCATGGCCATTGAGCCACAAATCATAACGGTACCACCATCATCAAAAAGTTGTGCTACCTTTTCCTCTTGATTTGCCAGTCTATCCTGTACATATTGCTTTTTGTTATCCCTGGAAAGGACCACATCGAACGCTTCCAATCGATTAAAATCAAATGCTTCCTGGATATACCCCTTATAACACTCAAAAGATGCTTTGGTCCTTCCGCCCCACGTCAACTGTACCAAGGCCCCGCTATTTTCTTTGAGCATTCCAAGATACGGTGCGATTCCCGTTCCATTGGCAATCATCCAGACCGCTGGCGCTTCCGATGGAAAATGGAATTTTGTATTTTTCTCGATGGCCGCAGCTATGGTATTCCCTTCCTTTAATTCGCACAGCATTGACGAACATAGTCCCGATGGGTGTTTTCGCACACTTAACAATACATCATCGTCAATTCTGGCAATGGAATACAGTCGTGGTCGTTGCGAATCTTTGGGAAGCACGTTCAATAAATCCCCAGATTTGAACCTTACCCGTTTCTGGGGACGGAGTCGTATAACGGCCGTATCATCAACATTCAAGTTGCTGTTTTCAATAATCTTGAAAGGTATATACTTCAAACGCTTCTTTTTGTCCTTTTCCAATAGCAGTTCCACTTCCATTTGAGTGGTCTGGTTCCACAGGGATAGCCAACTCCTGAATTCAGATTTGGATTGTTCGTTGATTTTGACCAATGGGGTAATACGCGTAAAACTTTCGTGCTTCTCCAACCACGTATCCACGTCAATGGCAAACTGGCAAAAATTGGGATAAACAGTTGAACCAAAACCCACCACTGCAAATTGCAACGATTGTGCAGGGGCCACCTTATTCAGTATTTCCTCAAAGTTTGTGGCATTTCCTGGCGCATCCCCATCACCAAAGGAAGAAGTAAACACAACAAGACTTTTGGCATTGGGATACGAGGTGTAGTTATCCAATTCATCCACATATACCTTTTTACCTTCTGAAACCAAACCGTTTTGGAAACCTTCCGCAAAAAGCCTTGTATTTCCCGTCTCCGAACCCACAAGTACAACATACTCGGCTTCTTCTTTGGTAAATTGGGTAAGAACTTTATTCGTACGGGGGGCTACACGAAAGCGTTTGGACCATCCTGAAAACATTTTTTATTTTAAAAGTAAGCAGTGCAATCGGATTGTAGGTCACAGTATTGTTGGCAGATGTCTTCCACTCCAATAGTAAAATGGATAAAATCTTAGGAAATTGGAAAAAATTCGATGGTATTACCAAATAGAACCTTAAATAATTTAGTATTTTCTACTCAAATAGGGTTCCAACCATTAATATGATAATAATGACGAATGGTATTTATATCCCAAAAACCCATGGAAATGTTAGCTATTCCATAGTTCTCGATCGGTCTTCGGTTTTCTGCCTCCAATACTTGTAATGCTCATAAGCTAAAATGGCGGATAGCAAAAAAACGAGTACCAACAATGAAATTTGTGATGGGTTTTTTTCTGGATTCAATAACTCCCCAACAACATGGGCTAAATGGGATAGGGAATATCCGAAACCTACCAAAAACAATCCGAATCGCATCCAAGATTTTTTTCCGTAGATCACAAGAAATATCCATACCATAGGTAAATGGTAATATAAGGTACGGATGATAAAGACCCCTATGGGCACCTTGCCATTGGCATCGGGCCGTGTAACATCAATACCATAAAACAATTCCCCGATGTGATAATTAAAGTGTAAAACCATTCCTATTAAGGTGAGAAGCCATAAAGTAATGATGCGCTGACGAATACCCATACCATAAAATTAATTCAAAGCAAAAATACAGTGGGATTGGCAAAGGACACTTCCGTAACAAAAAAATCCACCTTAAAAAGGTGGACTTTATCGCCTACTGAAAAGGAAGACCACTTCCTAACTTCAATATTTTAACAAATGACCTAAAACAGGGAATAGGCCGCACAGCCAGCGATAATCAAAAGATTAACAACGGTACTTAAAACCAAAAGTCGGTAAATGACTATAGGTTTTTGAACCGTTAGAATCGCAGCATTATGCCCGCTACAGACCGCAACAACCAACAAAACCAGTGCCATCGGCAACAACCCATTGCTAATACTTAAGGTGTATAGAATGGCTATACCCCCCAAACAGGTAGATAGTACGATCCCTAAAGAAGAGTACCCATTTATGTTTCTAACAAAATCGTTTTTTATATGTGCTAAGGTTGCCATGGTATTTATTTTAAATTTCCATTCAAAACTACTGGGCTTCAAACGGTTATTTTATGATATAAGTCATGTTTTGGTATTTATTCTTGGGTCATTTAAACTTATTTAGTCGTACTTTTATCATTGTAATCGGTAGTTAATCAAATTCATTTTCCCATGCCTTACCGAATTCGAATATCAAAGCCAAGTATTCGTACCATAGTTGATATCATTGTACATTATTTCGTGGCTTTATGGATTTTGGTAATGCTTTACTTTCTTCTAAATTTAGGGGTATGGCTTAGTGGTAACGCCTTGTTACAATGTGCTGGGGTAGCCCTTTTGATGATACCCATACGTATATGGGCATTACACGTGTTGCGCTTACAAGAACGTGATAAGTACATCAAAAAAATCATGGATGAGTTGGTCAATGGTAATCCTAAACCTTAGATAGTACTTTTTCTTTGCAGTACATCAATTTTGTTCCCAACCGCTACCGCTGCCCCTAAATTCCCAACGGACTTAAAATAATGACCAAACATAATTTTCCGATTGATGAGACGGTATTTGGATAGACCAAGTAAGGGTTCCCTCCCTTTTTTTCCGGTTTTTTGATCGATGGTGGTTACCGTGCATCTTGAGCACAACTTCGTACTTTCAAAATGCGACTTTCCAATGGAGATGTGCTGCCAGTCATCTTCTTCATGGGCCTTCCCTCCGCTGAATACAATATTGGGTCGAAACCTATCCATGCAGATTGGGCTGGAGAGCCTATCATTTAAAAAACCTAGGGACTCTTTTCCAATAATAAGGTATGGGCTGCTATCTGGAAAATGTATTTTGGAAGGTGGGTGTCTTTTTACGTGTCTAACGGAATTGGGGGCCATTCGTACCAAGAAGACCTCGTGTTCCATGTGACGTGAAAACCACTTCGAAATTTCATGGGATTCCTTAACGGCAAGAACGGTATCCTCCCAAATTCGACATTCCAAAATTTCAAAGGAGGAAGGCGCATTTGAAATTGCTATGGAGTCCTTTTGAAAGGTAACCTGTATGCCGCCATCGATAAATGCAACCTGAAAAAGGGCCATTGTTGGAAATTCCCGTTGGGTCAAGCAATTTCCATTAACATCAACTAACATCCAATAACGGTCAAAGGCAAAACCAGTATCCGTCACAACCGCACTTTTTAAGGGTACGGCAGCCATGGACTTAATGGGATAAACATAAATTTCACTTACTGTTGGCACCAAAAAGGGATTCGTTCATATTCATAAAAATTACTTTTCCAATTTTTTTCTAGCGACGTTCACCATGTCCACCAGCACGGACCTAAAGTCATGTGGTCCTTTCAAAACACGTGGGAACCCTATCCATATTTTCTGCTTGCCCTTGTTCTTTTCCACGACCATGGCTTCCATTCCTTTAGCATCATAATCCAGTAAAGTGACATCGGAAACATCGGTATATCCTTTTACAATCTGCACCATTTCCTTCCTATGGTCCTCATTGACATGATTTATTGCATAGTCCATAAATTTTCTATTGTTGAAGGTGCTGTTTGCCATATTCCATCATTCAGGTGACACTTGCTTGTTTGTTGTCTCAAGTCGCTCTCCTTTAATACGTGTCCAAAGGACTTGTACCAAATAATTGGCATCCCTGCCTGTTTTTCTATTTTCCGTTGCGGTAATCACCCCGTTTTCGTTTTCCAATACATAGGTAAACGCAAAAAATGGTGGCCCATCTTTTTGAGGAATCAGACCAAATCTTAAATCATAAAAATACCACTTGTTTTGCTTTTGTTCCATAATAAACCAACCTTCTGTGATGGCCACAAGACGTTGCACATTGGGATAGCGTAGCATCATCTTGGACCCTTCCCTGTACTTGGGATAGGATGTAAACTGTATGGGATGGGTATCAAAAAAGGAATAATCACCGATAAGATAATCCTCCTCGGTTTCAATATTGGCGTTCCAAAGTATGGTATTCAATGGGGCGGGGCGTGTACTGAGTTTTAAATAGGCAATTCCTTGGGCGTTGAGTGCATTTTCAAATTTTTGATTGACGATTCCCTTGATAACCAATGTGAGCAATAGATAGGACGTTGAAAGGACCAAACTTGCAATATTCAGCCTTCGTCTTATTTTAGCATCCCTCCTTAGGAAGAGCAAAATAAAAGTACATAGCAAAAATGGAGCGGTATAAAATGGGTCAATCACAAAAATGGAGTTGAATGCCAAACGCAGATCAAAGGGCCAAAACAATCGGGTACCCCATGTAGTAAAGGCGTCCAGTAACGGGTGGGTGAACAATCCCCAAAAGAAGAGTTTTGCCCAATGTTTCCATCCCAACCCTATTTTTTGTTCTATTTTGTTGACCAACCATCCCAATAGCGGGGCCACAAGGACACTAAAAAGAATGGAATGGCTAAATCCCCGATGCAGTTCGATGGCTGTAATGGTATCTGTAAAAAAATTGGCGATGATGTCCATATCGGGGATGGTTCCCGCTATGGCACCGTACAGTAAAGCTTTATTTCCTACTTTTTTACCGAGGGTGGCCTCCCCTACTGCCGCCCCCAGTACGATTTGGGTCAATGAATCCAATGGTACTATTTACAACGAAAATACATATTCAAATTGACTATAATTTTTGATTGATTTCTTTTAGCATTCGCTTGGCCTTATTCGATGCGCCCCCCTCCTTGGGAATGAGCAGCGCCTTCTCACAGGAGCTTTTAGCGTCCCCATAATTTCCGATTTCCAATTGTGCTTGGGCCAAATTCACCCACGAATTTTGGGATTCCGGAAAGGCAAGGGTAGTTAATTCAAATAAAAAAAGGGCTTTGTCATTGTCATTGCCGAGAAGGATAAACGCTTTGTTGCTTAATTCCCGCTCGAAATCGAAGAACGCATATGCCGGTTCATCAACCATATGTCGCATTTCTTTCCGTGCTTCTTCTACTTTATCATCATCAAATAAATTCAGTAAATACACTACAGGTTCCAACGTAAAATTATGGGGATTGAAACTCAAGATGGTTTCCAGTGACGGGTCCTGATTGGTGATATAGTCCCTGTAGGTCATCGCGATAGGATAATGGGGTTTGATGTAATCAGCGTTTTGCCACTGCGCTTTGTCTTGCCACCATGCGAAGGAAAGGTACACGGGTAATTTTGAATTTGGAAGTACCACCTTCTTGTTATCTCCAAAAAAATTGATGTTCTCACTTGAAGGTTCACCTACGAAAAGGACATTGGTATAATTGTCCAATTCATTGATCAATCGCTGGGCTGCAGAAAACGTTCGACGTCCCGTAATCACAAAAAACCTACCTGGTCGATTGATTTTTTTGTTGGCTATAATTCCTGTTATGATCGGTTTGTTCAAAAAGCTGTTCCCCCCTCCATTTAAACGAACATCCAGCACGAATTTTTCAACTTCGTTGTTGTCAATCATGGCAAAAACCCGACTGTAGAAGTCTTCCACAGTTTCTTTTGGATCATCCTGAATTTGGCTATGTCTTACATATACCGTTTTTTCATCTCGTAAATAGTCAAAATAGTAGATGTTATCAAAGTTTTTAAGATAATATGGGGTAAACGATTGATCTCGTTGATTCACCCAATCTGAATTCTGTTTAATTTCCCCATAATGCATTGGCGGCCAAAGATCGGTAGTTGCCGTTAACATATATTCGAATGATTTTCCATCTTTTTCCAAGGTCAGTGTAATATCCTTTTTGAGTTTTGAAGTGACACCTTGGGCATGTAGAACTTCTGGAATGGTCATATGGTCCAGACCATAGGCATCAAAGAATAGCGCATTTTCTACAGGTACGGTTGGATATACTGCTTTTATTACCTCATCGATACCAATACCCTCTATTGCTTTTGCCTTAGCCCCTACAATCTCCAAATGGTCCTTATGCGCAGATTTAATATATACCCCATCCTTAAATCGGTAAAATTCAACGGGAATGCTATGGAATGGAACAGGGGAATCGCCGTAGGACATCCTAGTGTGTCCATATTTGAACAAGGCGATAATCCTTGAAAAACCAACAACTATTTCATGTTGTTCCATTTGGGGTATGGCATGATAAAAGTCTTCGATTTCAGCGTTGAAAGAGGACTTACTTATTTTTTTGAACAAAAAAGAATATTGTTCATTGACTTTTTTTTGTAAAAACCGGACATCTTCTTGCCAAGCAGCTACAGTGATACCTTCCTGTGGGTATATCATGGAAGTTAAAAGAAAGGCCAGCACGACATAATTTTTTTTCATGGTTTTGTTTTTCATGGTCCAAATTCGTTGCACAAGTTGCTCAATATAAAAGGGCTGCTGAAAATTGAATTACCCAAATGTATATTTTGGGGTATGAACTGTTACGGATGTAATCCATTACAACTTGTAGGTTGTAAATTTCAAGTCTACTGTTTATAGTAATTAGGTTTTCTTGATGTTATCTATCACTATCAGCTATTGTTGTAGCGACAGTTTAATGGCGGAATGCGCCAAAAAGACGATCCATTGCCTGTAATAGATTTAAAGACCGTTTGTAAAAGGGATATTGCAAAAAATGGTCAAGAAAGGACAGCTTTGTAGACTAAAGACCTATGACGAGGATAATACAGCCCCAATCAAACAAATCGATTGCGATAGGTACTCGGACTAATACCCTTAAAGCGTTTGAACAGACGATTAAAGTAGGACCGATTGGTAAAGCCACTGGCCAAAAAGACCTCGGTAAGATTAAAGGAAGCATCCTTTAACAACTGGGCTGCGCGGTGTACACGTTCTTCATTTATAAAATCCGTTGGTGAAATCCCCATTTCTTGTTTAAAGACTTTATAAAAATGACTTTCGCTCATACACGCCTTTTGACTGAGTTCCTTTATAGTGAGGGGATTTCTGATATTTTCACGGATGTGGTGAACAACATAAGCCAAACGTTTGCCCCCAGCAAGTTCTTCGGCTTCCGTTCTATAGGTCTTTCGTACATTGGCTTGAAGGATCCTAACAATTAATTCCTGAACCATATTGGATACAAAGAAATCCTTGGATGGATGATTCTCTGTATACAAATAGACCAATCGCTGCAATATTTGATAAATACCACGGTCATTGGTGAAATGGAAATTATAGTCCATCAAGTTCCACTCTTGCCCATCCGTACGGGTCATATGTTCATTCATTAATTGAATGACACGAGTCAATCGCTCCTCCCCGATTTCCATGGCCAAACAACGTGTTGGATTATCTTCCCGCGCTTCGGGAAAATCAATACTCATCAATTCGTTTGCAGGTAAAATCAAGGATTCCCCAGGTAAAAATTCGAAAGATGGTTTGTCCCGCAAGTGCATTACTTTTTTCCCTTGGAACATACTGGCCAATACGGGTGTTCCAAATTGAAGTTGTACCCGTTCTGCGCGAAGGTGGGTTTCAAAGATATGCATTGCCGAATCCTCCAACTCGTAGGAGGTTTGGTTCTCTACCAAGTCCACCAACTTTCGCGATTTGTAGAAAGAATCGGGTAATTGCATAAATTGTTTAATGATTTATCAAATA
>JBCDBE010000068.1:0-20399 GCA_039184365.1 Bacteroidota bacterium
CAGGGGCTTTTCGCACTAATACTACTAAGATGTTAGGTTTAACGCAAACGATCCACAGATTTTACAAGATCTTCATCCTTTTTGATGGCCCTGTTTGCCAAGACCAGAAAAACGATAGAAAATACAGGAATCAGCATCCCAATACCCTTCTCAGGGACTGCCGCCCCTCCGGATAAGTTTAGCGATCGATAAACGAAAAATCCTAGTAAAAAAAGGTTCAATATCATGTTCAATCTGTTGAGCACAAATTGATTTTGTCTTTTCTTGAAGAGGAAAATGGCAATAATAGCAAGAACAGCTGATCCTAAAAACGCTGCTAAAATGGACATATTATCCTTGGCGAATATCGCAACACCGTCCGATACGGTCCAAAGGGAAACTACAAAAGGGAGAAACCCCGAACACAAGGCCACTACAATAAGATACAATGTTTGAATACGTTGAATCATCCTTTTTTCAAAGTGGACTGCAAAATTACGTCGGTTTATTGATAAATTACCCTTGTTCTTTTAAATATTTTTGTATACTTGCAACGTTATTAGTTAGAATACTTGCCTAGGGAAAACTTTCCCCCATAGTGAAATCCAAATAACGTTTTACTTCAAAATTCAGATTTACGTTTAACCTATTGCATACTTAATGTTTGAAATAACTGATTTAAAAGCCAAAAAACTGCCTGAATTACAGGAAATTGCAAAGGAATTGAGCATTCCAAAGTTCAAGACCTTAAAGAAATTGGATTTGGTCTACCAAATCCTGGATGTGCAAGCGTCCAACCCCTCAGCAGTAGCTGAAAAAAAAGACGAGAAGCCCAAGGAGCAAAAACCAAAAAGGGAACGAGCACCCAGAAAGGTTGAAAATACTGAACGTGCCAAGACTAACAATCCTAAAAAGGATGCTGAAAAAGAAGGCAAGAAAGAACCGTCCTCTTCACAAAATGAGCAGCATAGACAAAACGGTCAACACAAAAATCAGAACCAGAATCAAAACCGAAGAAGCAATCAAAACCAACGCAACAATCATCAAGATCGACGCAACAGCAACTTTGATAAGGACTTAAAAAATCGGTACAAGGAGCCGGAATTTGAGTTTGATAGCATTATTACAAGTGAAGGTGTTCTAGATATCATGCAGGATGGCTACGGTTTTTTACGCTCTTCCGACTACAACTACTTATCCTCCCCCGATGATATTTATGTTTCCCAAAGTCAAATACGATTATTTGGTTTAAAGACCGGAGATACCGTACTGGGGAATATTAGACCCCCAAAAGAAGGGGAAAAGTATTTTCCCTTGATCAAAGTGAACAAAATCAACGGTTTGGACCCACAAGTGGTTCGTGACCGTGTCGCCTTTGAGCATCTGACCCCCTTGTTCCCAAAGGAAAAATTTAATGTGGCCCACCGACAGACCACGCTCTCCACACGAATCGTGGATTTGTTCTCCCCTATCGGAAAAGGACAGCGAGGAATGATCGTGGCACAGCCCAAAACCGGTAAGACGGTCCTGTTAAAGGATATAGCCAACGGAATTGCCGCCAATCACCCCGAGGTATACCAAATCATTTTATTGATTGATGAACGTCCTGAAGAGGTAACGGACATGCAACGCAACGTACGTGGTGAGGTAGTAGCGTCGACCTTTGACAAAGAGGCCAGTGAGCACGTAAGGGTCGCCAATATCGTCATTGAAAAAGCGAAAAGATTGGTGGAATGCGGGCATGATGTGGTGATTTTGCTGGATTCCATAACGCGTTTGGCAAGGGCGTATAACACGGTACAACCGGCATCAGGTAAGGTGCTCTCCGGCGGTGTGGATGCCAATGCCCTTCACAAACCAAAACGTTTCTTTGGTGCTGCCCGAAATATAGAAAATGGAGGTTCGCTTTCCATTATCGCAACAGCCTTGACCGAAACCGGTTCTAAAATGGATGAGGTTATTTTTGAGGAATTCAAGGGTACGGGGAATATGGAACTGCAGTTAGATCGTAGGATCAGCAACCGTAGAATATTCCCGGCCATTGATTTAATTTCTTCATCCACCAGGCGTGATGATCTTCTGTTGGACGAGCAAACCATCCAACGCATGTGGATCATGCGGAAGTATTTGGCCGATATGAACCCTGTGGAGGCCATGGAATTTATGGAACAGCGCATGAAACAAACCCGAAACAATGAGGAGTTCTTGATGACCATGCAAGAATAAGGGTAGAAATACCCCATAAAAATAAAGACCCGATGGAATTCCATTGGGTTTTTTTGTTAAAAATATTAAGGCAAAACCCCTATCTTTAGCAAGTATTCCCCCACATTCTTTAACTATTTAAACACTAATCGTATGAAAATGAACAGATTAAATTTTTCTAGATTAACTGTCGGATTCCTAATTACGGCAGTACTGCTAGTACTTGGCGGATGTAATCCACAACCCAAAAAAGAGGCGGAGCCAGAAAAGATGGACCAAGAAGTTGGAGAGGTGGAAGCGCCAGAAGGAATTATTTCTTTGGATGAGGCCAAAGAACTATGTCAAAACTATGAGATAAGACGTATTCCGGGCATTAAAAATTTCGAGGCCGCCCAAACAAATGCCGAAGGGAAATTTATACCAACACAATATGTGACCTTCGATTTGGAGACGATAAGACAATATCTGGATTACTTGGAGCAGGAAGCAAAAAGGGCGAATGTCGTACCGGATAGTTTGCGAATTTATCTCGGCAACTACGGCAACAAAGGGAAAGACCCCAATAGGAATACGGTGTTTATTCTGCCCACTGCCGAAATTGGAAAAGGCTACGGCGGTTTTTATATTGATAATGAGGGGCAGGCCAAATTGATTCGTAACTATTGGCCTAAAGAGGGAGAAAACGGTGATCGGGACGGTGAATCAAAATCGAAAGCATCTTTTGTGCCCACCTTTAATGCTAGTTTAATGCAAAGTGGTGGAAGTTTGGTGATGAACAGAGGTAGCGCTGGTCCTCCGCCATTTGCGGATTTTTAGAAATAATGTTTCAAGAAATAACTGACTTTGGAAAGGAGCATTTTTATATTCTAACATACTTAATTACCCTTTTTATTGCTCTAGCTAACTACCAGAAATATTTTGACACTGTACTTAGGTATTTTCCTGTTCTTATCGCATATACCTTTTTCAATGAACTCTTGGGGTATTTTATTCGGTACTCAGAACAATTTGCCTTTTTTGAAGACATCACTTTTGCTAACGATTTCATCTACAATATTTATGACTTAATTTATTACAGTTTTTTCTATTGGGTTTATTGGAGTTTGGCTACATCTAATAGTCATAAGAATATTATTAAAATTCTTGCCTTTACTGTTTTATGTTCATATGCCGTAAGTGTGTTTTTTCAAAATCCTCTTATAATGAGTCTTTATTATGCAACTTCATTAGCCTCTAGCGCACTTGTCGTTATGATATTCCTGTACTGGAAAAATAACTGTAAAGATCGGAGTTTGATTGCAGAAAAACACAATCTTATGTTTTGGGTTTCAGCAGGATTATTCATATTTCATATTATTCTACCGATACTATATCTTCAAGGGGTGGTAAATTCTCAAATTTGGTATGAATATAATTTTCAAATGATTTTACGAATAAGCATTGTAATTATGTATTCACTATTTTGCATCGGCCTTATTAAAAGTTATAGAAGGGCTTTTCGCTGATTCCATTTCACTTCAGTTTTTAGGGGTTTCACAACATTGGGATGTAGTTCAACGGGTTTTTTGATGGTTTTGTAAGATTTTTCGTTCTTTTTGGGTTCGATATGTGGTCATGAACAAAAAGAATCACCGTATTTTGGTTCTTCTCCCCCTTTGCAGTCTTCTATTAAGTTCTTGTCTTAAGGAAAAATATGAAGATTATGTGAATTCCCTGAGCCTTCAAGATACCGACTCCATTATCGATACCGGCGCGGTTTTGACGGAACTTACATTTCCATCGGATTTTCAGTTCGAAACGGAAACTCATGTGAATATCACTATAAGTGATAATGGGAACAACATCATTTATGAGGTGTATGCCCAAAGTAATGAACTGATTGCCTCACTTGACAGCATTCCGGGCCCTTTGCCCTATCGCCTTTTTGAAAGAAAAATCAAAGATGGAAACATTCGGGAACAACTCTCCGTACCCGCATATATTGATAGTCTTATGATTGTAAGAAAGTCCAACAATACCGTACAATCGTTTACTGAAGCTGTTGATGGTTCAGAAATCATTTTTGCGTATTCGGAGACTTCCAATAAAAAACCCGTGACCTCCACCAAAGGCACCAAGAACAATACCGACGATTGCACCAATATTTATGGTCAACGCCTCCCTGTAGACCTTTTCAATTCGAGTACCACCACCAATGGGTCATTAAGGACCATTTATGATATTTATTTCCCCAATCAGGGGGTCAATGCCAATATAGAGGCCACCTCCAGGGATGGTGTAGTGCTCAGGAATTCCTTCTTCATTGGCATCGCCGGACTTTCCACGCCCATCTATACGGTCAATGATTATGCGTATTGGATCAGCTCCAGAATAGATACCAATAATGATCCGGACGGTTATGTGGAATTTGTAATGCGCTTTGACCAACCGGTACAGCGTATTTTACTCCATGTGCGAAGTGTGGACAATGCCATGTACCAATTTGTGGGAAACCAGCATTCGGAACAATTGCTATCCGGCGGATATGAGTTACAATACAACAGCTCCCAAAGAATACTTCGGGATTCCAACCCCCGTTCTAAATCTAAGTATTACCGTGATGGCTATGGTACTGTTTTGATTACGGCCAATTCCTCAGGCTTTGACCAAATAGTCTGGAGACGTATTGACGATCCAAACAGCAATGGACAGAATGATTCCAACTGGATAACCTTTACCGAAGTCCCCACATGTAATGATAGCGATGGGGATGGGGCGGAAAATACCGTTGATATTTATCCCGATGATCCCAACAGGGCATTTGATGTATTCTATCCCTCGGAGACCACCCAAGCCACCTTGATATTCGAAGATTTATGGCCTTTCCTTGGGGATTACGATTTTAACGATACGGCTGTGGATTACTCCATTAAGACCATACTCAACGCCAATAATGAGGCCGTTTCACTAGAATTCGATTATGAGGTCACATCAGATGGGGCCAGTTTTATCAATGCCCTTGCCTTTGAGCTTCCCAATATTGATCCAAGCAGTATTTCCTCGGTTTCCGGTCAAGTATTGACCGACAATGTTTTTTCCCTCTCCGGAAATGGTACGGAATCCAATCAGACCAATGCCGTAGTTCCGTTATTCGACGATCATGCTACGTTGGTTGGACAAAATGGAAAGGTAACTGTGAACTTTTCAAATCCAATTCCCGAGGGACAACTCGGCAATGGACCTTTTAAGCCATTTCTTGTAGTTGATGGAGACCGTGAAACCGAAATTCACTTGGCTGGGAATAGTCCAACCACCTTAGGCAACAATTTGCCCTCCGTTATCGGAAACAATGCGGATGTAAACGGTAACTACACTACGGTTAATGGGCTTCCGTGGGCCATTAGTGTCACTGAATCAATTCCAGTTTTAAAAGAAAAGGAATCCATAGACAAAGGATATCCCTTTTTTAGGGAATGGGCTATCTCTGGTGGGAAGAGCAGAAAGGACTGGTATAAGAACATTCAAGGATATCGGAACAATGACAAACTCAAATTGGACTGATTTTCCTTGTGCAGCGCATTCCATGTTTCCATTTCACTTCTACTTTTTTCAATTTCACAACATTCCCCAACCGTTTATCGGATAAATAATACGATTTGTAGGATTTTTCGTTCAATTTGTAAATAAAACCACAAAGCTGTACTTATCAATGGATACTTGCAATCTGTCGATAGTTTTATTGGTCTCAAATAAAATTGACCGAAACAGTACCTTAAAGTACACACCTTTGAAGAAATGTTATGGTCATGAAACAAACGATATATACCCATAAGCCCTTTATTCCCCTTTTCATATTTTTCTTACTCAGTGCTTGTGTAGGAGACGATTTGGACGAGATGGCGAATGAGGAGATCCAACAAGAAGAAAACGAGCAGGAAGAGCAAGTCGATGAGTCCGCAATCACCAATTTGGTCATTCCGGAAGGATTTGAATTTAAAACTTCTGAAACAGTGGATATCACCATTAATGATGGTGCTACCAATGCCATTTATACGGTATATGCCTATAATGACACTCCTTTTTTAGTCCAAGAGAACGATATCATCAATGATGACGGTGAACCCGACATGGTAACCACCTTTGAATCGGATGAATACAATCAGGTTTTGTTCACGGGACGTCCGATGGGCGGTGTATTGGAAAGCACTATTACCCTACCCTCCTATTATTCCAAGATTTACCTTCGCCGTAAGGAAGGTACCAGTTTCAGTTCTGCAATTATGGATATCGTTGGAGGAACGGTCAACTATACCCATACCAATTCATCTGGAAAAGTAAGACAGGCCGAAGTGGCGCGATTTAAATCCCAAAGGATTGCTTTAAAAACCCAGCGAAGCAGTATGGAAATCGATTCCCTGTATTGCGTAAATGGCTCTGGGCAGTTGTTCACCGTAAACCCACTATCTGGTAACCTTACTGATTTGGCAGCCATGCCAATGGGAAGTTATACCGCGGCTATTGACCATGCCAATTTGTATCTCTATTCGATTGGGAAAAACAACGGCAATCCTTTAATGCGCTATGATATGGTGAATGACAGTTGGACCACTATTGGTAACCTGGGCATGGGAGGACCCCGACTGGATTATCGCGAAGAAGATGGGTTACTATATTTCTCCTCCCGTACCAAGGTGTATTCCATTGACCCCAGTAACGCTACCGTTATTTCTACATGGGATATCAATAATTTAGATGTTGCCAATGGGGGGGATTTGGCCTTTGCGGATGATGGAACATTATTCCTTAGCAGTTTTGGTGGGCTCTATCGTTTGGATTTGGATAATAATAACGTATATCAGGCCACTCGAATCAGTGCCGACAACCTGCCCTATAACCCTACGTCTATGACATTTGACTCAAATAACGAACTGTGGCTGGCCAATAATGGAGGTAGTTCCGATCTTATTATTATGGACACCGAAACAGGGGGATGGGAATACGTATATGGACCCAATTCGACATCAGGTATCAATTTTGGTCGAACCATCAACGATCTAACCACTTACACTATTGTGGATGAAGTGGCTGAAGACCCCGATACCGATGGTGACGGCATTACCGATAGTAATGATGAGTTCCCAAATGATGCAGAGAAGGCCTTTGAACAATTTACCCCCAGTAAATATGGTTGGGGCACCGTAGCCTTTGAGGACCTTTGGCCGTTTTTGGGAGATTATGATTTTAATGATACGGCCATTGATTACCGTTTTGTCGCCATTATAAATTCCTTGAATGAAGTAGTGGAACTGGAAATCAATTTTGAGGTTACGTCTGATGGTGCGGGATTGACCAATGCCTTTGGCATCGAATTTGAAAGCATTGCCCCAAATCAAGTGGAATCCGTTACAGGAACCGTTTTGACCGAGGGCTACATCAATGTGGCCCCCAATGGCGTGGAAGAAGGACAAAACAGGGCAGTTGTCATTTTGTACGACAACAACGATGTTATGTTAAATCTACCCACTCAGGTAGTTGTTCGGTTTACTACCCCTTTGAGCATAGCCCAGTTGGGCATAGCTCCATTCAACTCCTTCTTGATCGTCAATAAGGATAGGGGCCGGGAAATTCATCTGCCCAATAGGTTAAGAACAAGTTTGGGCGTCAATTCAGTTGATACCGAAGGCGTTAACCAAGATGTTGATGGCAATTATCAAACCGATTCACGTCTTCCATGGGCTATCAATATTGTTCACCAATTTAAGGTGCCTAAAGAAAAAATTCCCGTAAATCAGGCCTATAACTTCTTTAATCAATGGGCCACTTCAGGTGGTACGGTTTATAATGACTGGTATAAAGATAATATAGGTTATAGGAATGTAGCACAAATAAAATAAATGGAGGTGGGTCCATAAAAAAGCCTTTCCGATTGGGAAAGGCTTTTTTTAAAATGTACTCTAAATTATTACATGGCCGCTACCTTGCTCATTAATTTACTCTTTAGGTTGGACGCCTTATTGGCATGGATGATGTTCTTTTTTGCCAACTTGTCAATCATTCCAACTACGGTTGGAAGCAAGGTTTCTGCCGTTTTTTTGTCCTCCTCGTTGCGAAGCTTCTTTACCGCATTGCGCATCGTCTTATGTTGATATCGGTTACGTAGACGAACGGCCTCGTTCCTTCTTATTCTCTTTAATGCAGACTTATGATTTGCCATATTTTTTTACTTATGAATTTTGGATGTTACATTTTGAATGACAACATTCCGTATTCTTAATTCTAAAATTTTACCCTTTACTATTGTAGCCCGTAGGGGAATCGAACCCCTGTTACCAGGATGAAAACCTGGCGTCCTAACCCCTAGACGAACGGGCCGTTAAATAAAGTATCAAATAGGGGGACGAAACCGGCTATGGATTTCAAATTTCGTATTTCATACTTTGCTTTGTAGCCCGTAGGGGAATCGAACCCCTGTTACCAGGATGAAAACCTGGCGTCCTAACCCCTAGACGAACGGGCCTTAATTGCTTTTTAGGCGGGTGCAAAAATACAACTATTTTTAACTATTGCAATAGTTCACCACCTTAATTTTGGCAGCACTAATATGCCTTGGCAAATAGCACGCGGTAGGATGAAGGTTTTCCCGTCACCATACAATGGCCCTGCTCTTTTTCATAATTGATGGGGATGCAACGAATAGTGGCCTTGGTTTCTTCCTTTATCATATCTTCGGTTGCTTTGGTGCCATCCCAATGGGCAGCAAGGAAGCCTCCCTTTTCTTCCAACTGTTTTTTGAAGTCCTCATAGGAATCGACCGTGGTAATATGTTCTTCTTGATGTTTCTTGGCCTTCTTGAAAATAGTGGCCTGCATCTCCCCTAACAAACCTTCGATTTTTTCCAAAACAGCATCCATGGCAACGGACTCTTTCTCTAAAGTGTCCCTTCGGGCGACTTCTACGGTACCGTTTTCCAAGTCCCTATTCCCAATAGCCAATCGAATGGGCACACCTTTCAATTCATACTCATTGAACTTGAAGCCTGGCTTATGGGTATCCCGATCATCAAATTTGACCGAAATGCCCTTCGCTTTGAGGGCATCAACCAGAGGATATACCTTTTCCGAAATGACTTCCAGTTGTTCCAATCCTTTGTATATGGGGACAATGACCACCTGAATGGGTGCCAATTTGGGAGGAAGTACCAATCCGTTATCATCACTATGGGTCATGATAAGGGCCCCCATCAGTCGGGTGGAAACCCCCCAAGAAGTAGCCCAGACATGCTCCTGTGTGCCCCCTTTCGTAGTAAACTTGACATCAAATGCCTTAGCGAAATTCTGACCTAAAAAATGTGAAGTCCCTGCTTGCAGTGCTTTACCATCTTGCATCAAAGCCTCAATGCAATACGTCTCAACGGCGCCTGCAAAACGTTCACTTTCTGTTTTAGTTCCCTTGATTACCGGAACTGCCATATGGTTCTCCACAAAATCAGCATAGAGATGCATGATCATTTCGGCCTCTTCGATCGCCTCTTTTTCAGTGGCATGGGCCGTATGACCTTCCTGCCAAAGAAACTCCGCCGTTCTAAGAAAAAGGCGGGTACGCATCTCCCATCGGACCACATTGGCCCACTGGTTCAATAACAAAGGAAGGTCCCTATAGGACTGTATCCATTTTCTATACGTATCCCAAATAATAGTTTCCGAAGTAGGACGTACAATAAGTTCTTCTTCCAACTTTGCATCTTCATCCACCACAATACCACTCCCGTCATCCGCGTTTTTCAAACGGTAATGGGTCACCACGGCGCATTCCTTGGCAAATCCCTCTACGTGACTCGCTTCTTTGCTCAGATAGGACTTTGGTATAAAAATGGGAAAATACGCATTTTGATGTCCCGTATCCTTAAACATCTTGTCCAGACCAGCCTGCATCTTTTCCCAAATGGCAAATCCATAGGGTTTAATGACCATGCAACCCCGGACTCCAGAATTCTCGGCAAGATCGGCTTTTATGACCAATTCGTTATACCATTTCGAGTAGTCTTCTTCCCTACTCGTCAAATTTTTTCCCATCCAATAAAGTTTGGCACAAAACTTGTGACTAGATTAACAAAAATTGAACGGTAAAACTACCATTTTTTTAGTATGTTGAACAATAAAAATCGAGATATGAGTTCAAAGCTACCCCACAAGAAATTCCATTCTTCCCTTGTTTTGGGAGCCTTTGTGCTTTCCCTGGTTTCCTGTGGTTCTTACCAGCAGGCTTCCTATTATGAGGACGATGGTATTTATTCCTCTGGGAACCGTGTGGCTTCTGTTGAAAAGAAAAGTCCGGAAGCCGTTCAGGTAGAGGAATCCGAGAACAATCTCTATGGGGAGTATTTTGGGCAAAAAGCTGCGGAGTATGGAGAGATTTTGGATTCTGAAATCTTTACTGATGTGGATGATTACTACAGTGGTGTTGAAAGTGATTCGATTCAACTGGGAGCGCAGGTAGATTATTTTGCCAATAACAACGATTACAATGGAAATGCCGGTTGGGGGGATAATCCTACCAATCTATCCATTAATATTTATGACAATAGCTGGGGTTGGGGTTGGAATGACCCTTGGCTATGGAATGCCGGTTGGGGCTGGGGAGGCTTTGGCTGGGGATGGAACAATCCTTGGAGATGGAACCGCTGGGGCTGGGGAGGCTTCGGTTGGGGTTGGAATGCCGGTTGGGGCTGGGGAGGCCTTGGCTGGGGATGGAACAACTGGGGCTGGGGAGGCTATGGTTGGGGCTGGAACAATGGCTTTTACAATAGAAATGTTGCTTTCAATAGAACTCGAAGGGGATACACGAATAACGCCTTGGCCAGCAATGCGCTGCGAGGAAGATCCAACTTAAGGGGTAGCTCTGGAATCAATTCCTCCCGATTGCGTAGCAATAGTGGACCCTCAAATATCAATAGGAGTGCAACAGCTAGAAATTCAAGGAGCTATCGTAGCAATACTACGGCACGAAGATCCATAAGTGCGGATGCCATTGCTAGAAATCAACGATACCGTTCCAGTAGGAGTACAAGGTCCATACCCAGATATAGTGGGATTACCCGAAGCAATCCTAGATATAATGGAAGCTCAAGAAGCAGTTCTTATGGTCGCTCCAGCACGTCAGCAAGAAGTTCGGGCACCTACAGCGGCACAGGAAGGAGCACCCGCAGTTATCAGTCATCAACGCGCAGGGTACCACAAAGTAGTGGTTATAGCCGATCGCGGCCAAGTTCTTCCAGGGGTAGTGGATACGGTCGATCTAGGTCCAGCTCCTCCAGAAGTAGTGGGTATCGTTCTTCAGGCGGCAGCTATGGTAGAAGTTCCGGGGGATCACGAAGCTTCGGTCGAAGTTCAGGAGGAGGGCGTTCGTCTGGAGGGCGTTCCTCGGGGGGAAGAAGCGGCGGAAGAAGAAACTAATTCCAAAAATCGAGTAACAAAAAAACACATAAAATGAGAAAGTTATACACACTCATCATGGGAGCGCTATGCCTAGGTGTCAATGCGCAAAACATAAATGATGTCCTTAGGTATAGTATCCAAGAAACCCAAGGAACCGCCCGTTTTCAAGCCATGGGGGGCGCTTTTGGGGCACTCGGAGGGGATGTATCTTCCCTTAACGCAAATCCGGCGGGATCTTCTGTTTTCAACTACAGCCAGTTTACCGTCACCGGATCTAACTACAACCGGGACAATGAGGCACTTTATGGAAGTAGCACCCGTAATTCGGAAACCAATTCGTTGGAACTAAATCAAGTTGGAGGGGTATTTGTTTTCAAATCCTCAAGTTCTCCATGGAAAAAAATTGCCCTCGCCATTAATTACGATATGGTCGAAAACTTTGAAAATGAATTTATCGCTTCTGGGAATTCTGCCGAAGGCATTGACAACTATTTTCTGAATTTCGCACAAGGGGTCCCTTTTGGAAATCTTCTTTTAAACGACAATGAATTTTTGGAAGAAGGGTATTTAAGGATCGGGGAGCAACAAGGATTTGGACAACAACAGGCATTTTTGGGTTATTTCGGCGGATTGATCAATCCCATTGACGAAGGGGATGTCAACGGAACCGATTATATCAGTAACGCACTATACGACAATGTGAACCAAACCTATCTTCAAACCACCAACGGGTACAATAGTAAGTTTACGGTTAATTTTTCTGGTCAGTACCAAGAAAGCCTTCATATAGGCGCATCCTTAAATTTCCACTCCGTACTCTATGAGAGGTTATCCACATTTGACGAAAGTGGGTACAGTGTGGATTCCCCAATCCAGTTTACCACTTTTGATAATTTCTTGAGAACGGAAGGCGAGGGTTTTTCATTTAGCGTTGGTGCCATTGCAAGGCTGAATGAGAGCATCAGAATTGGAGGTAGTTATCAATCCCCTACCTGGTATCGCCTAACGGATGATACTTCACAGCGAATAAATTCCACTTTGGCAGATGATGATATCAACTTCATCGATTTTAATATCATTAATCTTTTTGAAGAATACCGCATACAGACCCCAGGAAAGGTTACGGGAAGTGCGGCCATTGTTTTTGGAAAAGATGGTCTTTTAAGTTTTGACTATGGCTACCAAGATTTTTCAGAAGCCGAACTAAGGCCTACGACAGATCCGGCATTTGCTGCCGAAAACGATTTTATTGCCAGTCAATTGGGGGTAGTTAACTCCTATAGATTTGGAGGGGAGTATCGCATTGAACGGGTTAGTTTACGTGGTGGATACCGAATTGAGGAAAGTCCTTATGAGGATTCTGATTTAATCGGGGATTTAGAAGGATTCTCGGGAGGTATTGGGTATGACTTTGGTGGAAGTCGATTGGATGTAGCCTTTAGCAGAACGGAACAAGATGTAAATGAATTGTTTTTTGAAGCCGGAGCCAATAACACTGCATTGGTAAATAGGGTAAATACCAACCTTGTTCTGTCCTATACACTGAAATTCTAGAACCTCTTAAGTAGAAAGGATAAAGAGAGAAGTCGAGCCCCAGGTTCGGCTTTTTTTATCGTACCAACGCGAAGTGGTTTCTAACTGTTTTTGCGACCACTACAGCCTGTTCATCCCTTTGGTAATCCAATTTAAACCAATAATCCGAAGACGGTAATTGCCTGCCATTAAAAGTACCGTCCCAACCGGTGTCCGTTTCATCCAATTGCTTTAAAAGCTTGCCAAACCGGTCAAAAATAAAGACATCAGGACCAATGAGTTGATCAATGCCCAGTACTTGCCATAAATCATGGATACCATCCCCATTGGGGGTAAAAAATTTTGGATAGCCCACAACCAAAAATTCTATGGGCTCGGTCGTTCCACAACCATTCTTATCATTTATGATTACGGTGTTCAAACCGGGAGGTACATCTAAAAATATGGGGTCATCCTGAAATTCCCCACCATTGATGGCATACTCGTAATCTCCCTGACCATCTACCACAAATTCAACCGCATAACTTTCTGGATCATCGGCATTGGTCAAATCCTCACGAATAATAATTCCATCTTCTCCTGGCAAAAGAACCGGCACTCCGTAAAACGTAATTAAAATATCATCCGTAACCGTAGTGACACCATCCGTACTTTCTATGGTTACAAAATACCTACCTGACGCAGGACTGGATACTGTGAGTTCCGTAGCCCCAGCTCCCGTGGCCAATACAGCATCCCTTATACCGTCATCTTCAAAATCCACCTCCCAAGTAATCGTGTCAATATTAGGACCTATAGGTGAGTTTAGCGCTGAAAGTACAATATCGGGATCCCCTTCACATGCTATGATGTCAAAACCCAGAAATTCATCCCTTAGGGTACAGTCCAAAGCAGTATTTTGGTTGGCATTGACCGAGTTTCCCGTAAACGTTAATACAAAATTTTCCGGGTCACCATCAAAATTGGTATTGAAATTATTGATAAGCAGAAAATACACTTCCCCAGCAACAACATCCAAATATTCGTCATACGTATTTTGACTACCCGTAACATTGGGAGCACCAATTTGTCCATTTTCAGGATTGACGCCCATTCCCGTGAAATTGGTATCATTCACCTCATAATTGCATCGTATGGGCTGTTCCGTTCCGCTACCAATGTTTCCACAGAAATTATCCCCTGTGGTTTGGTCAAAGGGACCGTAGAGTGCAAAATCGTATTCAGCGGTCACCGGCGCACCTGGGGTTACCGGAAGTGCCTCAATATCAAATCCTATTTGACCATTGGTTCCCGCCCTGAAGACATACCAAGCTGTATTGTTCTCAATGTTGGCCGAAACAACGCTCCCTTTTTCAAGACAACCCGTTTGGCGAATGACATCTGGGTCAAAATCATCAATATCGCCTCCACCGTCCGCAATACCGTTAATAGGTGCATCGGCACAGACCGGAATTGCAGTTCTACAATCAGGGGAATTCTGCGCTTTTAATTGATAAACAAAGAAAAGCAGACACGGGATAGCGCAAAATAGTGTTCGCATACGTTTGGGGCTATGCATATCTGAATAATATGCTTATAACTGGTAATGATGCCTTTTTAGTATATCAACCCATTGAATTCTTGGAAAAATCGACGAACAACAAAAAACATAAGCCCGCCAAGCTTGTATTTCAACTCCTGGACAGGGATGGAAAAGTCCATACCTATCACAACAATCACATTTTAACACACAGCATAAGAAGTAGGTTAAAATCCAACTTTTTCAGAAAACCTTCTTAACAATACTTTATATCGGCAAAAAGCCGCTTAACCCATTGAAATCGGCATTAATGCCTATCTTTGTGCGCCTTATTGGAAGCTAAAATGAAATTGGAACAGACTTTAGAAGAACAGTTTGAAGAACGCGGCGATGACCATGTTGGCTCCGCTGAAGACACCCCTTTGCGCAAAGACGCTTTTTTGCTGGATGATAATGAAAAGATGGAGCGAATTGAACAAAATGTCCGTGAAATCCTTTTGACCTTGGGCATGGATTTAGATGACGATAGCCTGAAGGGAACCCCTAAACGGGTGGCAAAAATGTATGTTAAAGAGGTTTTCGGAGGATTGCATCCTGATAAGAAGCCCAAGTCATCCACTTTTGAGAATAAGTACAAGTACGGTGAGATGTTGGTGGAAAAAAACATCGTCCTCTACTCGACATGCGAGCACCATTTGCTTCCCATTATTGGAAAAGCCCATGTGGCCTACATCTCCAATGGGACCGTTGTAGGGCTTTCCAAAATGAATCGCATTGTGGACTACTATGCCAAACGACCCCAAGTACAGGAACGCTTGAATATTCAAATTGTTAGGGAGCTTCAAAAAGTTTTGGGGACGGAGGATGTGGCCTGCGTTATCGATGCCAAACACCTATGCGTCAATTCAAGGGGGATTAGAGATATTGAAAGTAGCACGGTAACGGCGGAATATGGCGGGAAATTCAAAAATGAATCCGTAAGAAAAGAGTTTTTGGAATACATCAATCTAGATACAGAGTTTTAATGCAACTGTATAAACAGCAAACATTAAAAGTCACCAATTCCCTTACTGGAAAAAAACAAGTGTTCATCCCTTTAAAAGAGGGTTACGTGGGAATGTACGTTTGTGGTCCAACGGTCTACAGCAATGTACATTTAGGCAATTGCCGCACTTTTATGTCCTTTGATATGATATTCCGATACCTGAGACATTTAGGATATAAGGTTAGATACGTAAGGAATATAACGGATGCGGGACATTTGGAAAACGATGCCGATGACGGGGAGGATAAAATAGCCAAAAAAGCGAAACTGGAGCAATTGGAACCGATGGAAGTGGTTCAGAGATACACGGTTGATTTCCATGAGACCATAAAAAAATTGAACTTACTACCCCCCAGTATTGAGCCCACAGCAACCGGACACATTATTGAACAGATTGAAATCATTAAGCAAATAATTGAAAATGGCTTTGCTTATGAAGAAAATGGTTCGGTCTATTTTGATGTTGTGAAATTCAATACTTCCCATCAATATGGCAAACTAAGTGGGCGCAAATTGGAGGATATGATTGCCAACACCCGTCAATTGGCATCTCAAAACGAAAAAAAGAACCCTCAGGATTTTGCCCTTTGGAAAAAGGCAGAGCCTCAGCACATTATGCGTTGGCCCTCGCCCTGGGGTGATGGTTTCCCTGGCTGGCATTTGGAATGCACGGCAATGAGCACCAAATATTTAGGGGAGAAGTTTGACATCCATGGCGGAGGGATGGATTTAAAGTTCCCGCACCACGAATGTGAAATTGCCCAAGCAGAAGCTTGTTGCGGTCATTCCCCGGTCAATTATTGGTTACATGCCAATATGTTGACCTTGAATGGAAAGAAAATGTCAAAGTCCATAGGGAACAACATCTATCCTTCAGAGATGTTTTCCGGTGAAAATGAAATATTGAGTAAACCGTTTGCTCCGTCCGTTGTACGGTTTTTTATGATGCAAGCGCACTATACCAGTATCTTGGACTTGAGTGACAAGGCGTTGTTGGCTTCAGAAAAAGGGTACAACAAGTTGATGGAAGGCCATAAAGCCATTTTCAATTTACCTACCGGAAAAAACTCTGATTTTGATGTGGTGTCTTGGAAAGAACAGTGCTATGATGCCATGAATGATGATTTTAATACCCCAATTTTGATTGCACAATTGTTTGAAGGGGTAAAACATATTAATCTCATCAAAGAAGGTAAGGAGCATATTACCGAAATGGATAAGAAATTGCTTACCAATACCTTTCAGAATTTTGTTTTTGAGGTTTTGGGCTTGGAAGACCAAAGTGTTTCAGAAAACAGCTCCCAGACCGTGGAAGGGGTTGTCAACCTTTTGATTGATTTACGAAATCAAGCAAGGGCCAACAAAGATTTTGAAACTTCGGACAAGATTAGGGATGAATTGATTGCCCTCGGCATTCAGTTGAAAGATGGAAAAGATGGCACCACTTTCAGCATCAGCTAGTTTAAAAAAGATTCTGATCGCACCCTTTATAGTTCTGGTTAGGGCTTATCAATTGCTTATTTCACCTTACACTCCGTCCACCTGCAGATACTCCCCCACTTGTTCCCAATACACCTTGGAAGCCCTAAGAAAGCACGGGTTGTTCAAAGGGGGTCGACTGGCCATTAAGCGTATTTTTAGCTGCCATCCCTGGGGGGGAAAGGGTCATGATCCGGTACCCTAGGTAAAATTCCAACATTCCATTAATCCAACCATTCAAAACTACTATCTTCGCCAAAACCTTTAACCATATGCATTTCTTGGGATTTATTTGGAATCCGGACGAAACCATTTTTCAAATCGGTTTTATACAAATCAAGTACTATAATCTTTCATGGATATTGGCCTTTGTATTGGGTTGGTACCTTATGAAACGTATTTTCCAAAATGAAAACAAATCCATGGCCCAATTGGATTCCTTGTTTGTCTATGGCGTGGTTTCGATAATGATGGGTGCACGCTTAGGGCATGTTATCTTTTACCAATCCGAACTTTTTACCGAAGACCCCTTATCCATTTTACTACCGATACAGACCGTACCCGAATTCAAGTTTACAGGGTTTGCAGGACTGGCATCCCATGGGGCAGCCATTCTAGGGGTTATCGGACTTTATGTGTTCACGAGAAAACAAAAGGACATAAGCCTACTCTGGCTTTTGGACCGTGTTGTTATGACCTGTTCCATTGGCGGGGCTTTTGTTCGATTGGGAAATTTTTTCAATTCGGAAATCAATGGAAAAGAAGTGGAAGAATCCTTCTTTATGGCCACAAAATTTGTACGTGACGCGATTTCCCCTTCTGAGGTATTAAGAATTACCAAAGAACAATCCGTTAATGTTGCCTACAAGGCCTTGGAAACCAATCCTGATTTCACCAGCTATCTTGAAGCCATCCCGTATCGCCATCCCGTACAACTTTATGAAGCCATAGGCTATCTCATTGTTTTCCTCATCATGTACTATTGGATGTACCGGAAAACGGATTTACCTAAAAAAGAAGGCTTTCTTTTTGGGTTTTGGCTGGTGACGATGTGGGGACCAATCCGATTTATCCTAGAATATTTCAAAAGGAGTCAGGGAGGGTTCGAAGAGAGTTGGGGAACTTTTACCACGGGCCAATGGTTAAGTATCCCATTTGTATTGATAGGACTTTATTTGATGTTCAGACCACAAACAAATAAAGGTTAAACTGATGCTTCGATTTTTGTGTTTCTTTGTTTTTTTAGGCCTTGCTATGGCGACTGGGTGCAAAGAAAAATCCAGTACGGAATCCATCAAGACGGAAACCGTTGCCTTCACCAAAGAAGGGGAATTACAGCTCTATAAAAAAGACGCCCTCCTAAAAACGTTGGATGTAGAATTCGCGGAAACGGATTACGAGGTACAGACCGGATTGATGTATCGGGATTCGATGGAGGATTACCAGAGTATGCTTTTTATTTTTCCCGATGTGGCCATGCACTCCTTTTATATGAAGAATACCGAATTCCCTTTGGATATCCTGTTCATTGACGAGAATCAGAGAATAGTCAGTTTCCAAAAAAACGCCCAGCCATTAAATGAGTCAGGTCTATCCTCAAAACTCCCGGTCAAATATGTGCTGGAAATCAATGCTGGACTTTCCGATCAATGGAACCTTGTTGAGGGGGATAGTATTTCTTTCAATAGAATGAATTGATGTCCGTATCAATTTTGAGATCGGAATTGGACGTTGGCAGGGAACATCCACTTGGGTACACAAAATATCTTCCTGCGTCCAAACCCATTAAGGCCATGCTCATATCGTCAGCAACGGCAGTATACCAGCACTATTACAAAAAGTTTGCCCATTATTTTGCTGAACAAGGCTTTGTTACCTATACCTTTGATTATAGTGGCTTTGGAACTTCGGGCAACACCATTGATTATTTAAAGACACACCAGGGGGGTGTTATCAGCTGGGGGGCTGTTGACCAGAAGGCCATGGTACAACTGATACAGGAGAATCATCCCGAACTCAAATTGGTGCTGGTCAGTCATAGTATAGGCGGACAAATTGTAGGTTTTAACCCTATGAATACCGTCTTTGAAAAGGTAATAATGGCAGCTTCACAAAGCGGTTATTGGAAGATTTACAGTGGTTGGAACCGATTGCGATTATGGTTGTTCTGGTATTTTTTCATTCCGGTGTTTACCCCCATTTTTGGGTATTATCCGGGAAAATTAATAGGTATTGTGGACAATCTTCCAAAAAGTATGGTTGTTGAGTGGAGGAAATGGGGTGTTAAAAAAGCATACTTTATGCATTTTCACAACAAGGGGCGCTATCATTTTGATAAATTGAAAGCACCTATGCGTATGTATAGCTTTACAAATGATGATTTCGCTTCAAAAAAAGGGGTTGACTGGTTGGCAAAACAATATAAAAACGCTGAGGTTCAAAGAATCCATTTTGATAAGAATTCCGATGGGAAAAGGCCCGGTCACTTCGGGTTTTTCAAGGAGGAATATGAAATGGCGTTTTGGAAACCGGCTTTAGATTGGTTCACCACATGAAATTTAAAAATCCCCTCTTATTGGAAGGAGCCGCATCTAAAAGGCTTTTCTTTAGAAAGGTAACAGCGTCTGATTTTGAAGAATGGCTTCCATTTTACAACAACCCCCTAAGTACCCAATTTTGGAGCGGCCTACCTACAAATCCTAGGGAAGCCTGTCAGCAACAATTTGACCAGATCTTTGAACGCTATGAAAAAGATCTTGGTGGCTTGAATGCCCTTATCCTCAAAGAGAACAGTAAATTGATTGGTCTGTGCGGGCTTTTAATTCAAAAGGTGGACGGACAGTCTGAACTGGAAATTGGCTACTCCGTTCTACCCTCCTTTTGGCGAAGGGGATTTGCCTTTGAAGCGGCCCATAAATGCAAATCCCATGCAATGGCACATGGCTTGGCAAAAAGTCTCATCTCCATCATTCATATAGACAATATTCCTTCACAAAAAGTCGCTTTAAAAAATGATATGTTTCTAGACAAGACCACGAGCTATAAGAACAATCCGGTCCATATTTTTAGGGTACTGTTGTAATCCGTATATTTTCGAATCCATTGGAAAACCCATGACCGGACATCACTCCATTATCTTAGTGGACAATCAGGTGAATACCAAAAAACTGATTGCCGATTTGATTGCTGGAAAATACCCCTATTTCGCTTGGTTGACCCAAAAAAG
>JBCDBE010000069.1:0-19942 GCA_039184365.1 Bacteroidota bacterium
GAAAAGCTTTTTTGCCAATTGAGGAATATCACCGATACGGAAGGTAATTTGGTCAATAAAATATATGATTATAAGGAGTACCAGCAGTTTAGGGAATTTTTCACCCAAGAAGTTCAGCAGGGTTTTGAATTGCCAGATCCGGCCTTTTTAATGGATATGAATCGCCCTATTTTCGAAGGGCAGCCCTTACGGGAAAAAGATGATTTGGAGAATTATTGGATGAACACCCCTCTAAAGGCAATTCCACAGGAATAAGCAGCACTTTTTAGTGATCTCTTTGTGCGATCAACAACCACTCCACATACGAAACCTCGTTGTATTTTAAGGCTTTAGCCGTTGTTGCCCCAACCATACCTTGGTTTAGGTAACTGCCTTGTTTTAGAGTTTGATTATGTGTACTTTGTAGATAGAACCATGAGCTAAATATCCAGGTGTTTTTTAAAAAAGTCAGCGTATTTCTGATGCTATCGTCAGCTTTTTGCCAATTGCCGGCCCAACAATATGATGACTTTTTTTTCGGAAAGTTGATTGACGTACATACTGGGGAACCGGTCATTTTTGCCACGGTTCGAGTCAAGGGAAAAGCCCTTGGGGTCATTTCCAATAATGACGGGGGGTTCCAGATACCTACTGAATTTCGGTATAAGGGAGCGCACTTGGAGATTTCCAGTATGGGATATCAAACTATGACCATTGCGTTTTCTGACTTAAAACAAGGGATGGTGAATCCAATCCAGGTAAAACCAGCCACCTTTGAATTGGTGGAAACCGTTGTTAAGGGCAGAAAAAAAAGAAAACCGACAGCCAAGCAAATCATTAGATATGCCCTTCGTCGCATTCCTGAAAACTATCCCAACCACCCGTTTGGGTTGATCGGTTATTATCGGGACTATCAATTCAAGGAAAAAAAATATATCAACCTCAATGAGGCCTTGATTAAAGTAATGGACAAGGGTTTTGCCGTGGGTAATTATCGGAGTATGCAATTTGGTCTGTTTGACTATGAAACCAATCTAAATTTTAGTATCGATTCGTTTGCTGCCAAACCGTATGACTACACCAACTGGGATAAGTATATACCCAATGCCACTATTGGTGAAACTCATGCCCCCAATGAATTGGTGCTGCTTTTCATTCATGATGCCATTAGGAACCATGATATCGATGCCTACTCTTATGTCTACACCTTGGTGAAGGATTTTGTAAAGGAACACCGATTCTCAAAGGTCAAGAATACCTCTTACGATGATCAAAAGGTATATCAAATCGACCTGAGTAGAACAGAAGTTCCTTTTCAAGTAGAGGGCACCATCTATATTGATGAGAACAGCTTTGCGATTCGGAAGTTGGATTATGCCGTTTACAAACAAAAACCTGACGAGAGCTCGCCATTAGGGTATAGCACTACGGACCGAGAGTTGTTATATGATATTTTAGTGGAATACCAACGGCATAGGGAGCGTATGCATTTGAATTATATATCGTTTCACAATCAGTTCAAATTGGTTCGACCTCCCAAGTTTTTTATTAAGGAAGTTGATTTAATCCCTGCAAAAGGGCGAATGGTAATGAAGGTGTTTCTAAATAAGCCACCTGTAAATTGGCCTCAGGATTTTTCCGTTAGGTACCAAGGCCAAAACCTAAAAATAGATAGTGTTTCAGTAGACACATCAGCATTTACCATAAAGTTCAAAAAAAAGAAACTCCCTAAGCAACAGGAATTGCTCAAACTTTTATTTTCTGCAAAGCAGGATGAAGGCAAACGTTCATTGAAAATTGAAGCGCCCCAATTAATGGATAATGAAGGGAATCGACTGGGTTATCGAGAATCTGAAATTATGGACCAGTTTAGGGAATTTTTCACCCAAAAAATTATTGATAATATTCCTATAATTGTGCCTGATTCCCTGTTGGTGAAAAAAACGTTTTCCCTGGGTGTAAAGGAACAGCCCAAACTGAAGCAGAAACTGGATGAAGACTTTTGGATGAACACGCCCTTAAAAGTTATTGATAATTGACCCAATGCACCTTAAGTCTATTTTTTGCTTAGTTTTTGTAGTGTTTTTTAGTGCTTTTCCCTCATGTCAAGAAGATAATTTTATACGGGGCGTACTCATGGACGAAGAGACCAATGAACCCATTGTTTTTGCAACCATTCGATTAACTGGGAAAGCCCTTGGGGTGATTTCCAATAACGATGGAAGCTTTCAGGTCCCTAAGGAATTTCAATTCAAAGGCGAGCAGTTGGAAATCTCAAGTATGGGATATCAAACCATTACCGTTGCCTTCCCTGACTTAAAACAAGGAATCATAAATCAGATTTACGTAAAACCGTCCACAATTCAATTGGCTGAAACCGTTGTTAAAGGGAGAAAAAAAAGGAAGCCAACAGCAAAGCAGATCATTAGATATGCCCTTCGTCGTATTCCTGAAAACTATCAAAACAACGCTTTTGGGTTGATCGGTTATTATCGGGACTATCAGTTCAAGGAGAAAACATACATCAATCTCAATGAGGCCTTGATCAAAGTTATGGACCAAGGTTTTTCAGTGGATGATTATCGGAGTATCCAATTTGGCCTTTTTGATTACGAAACCAATCGTAATTTTAACATCGATTCTTTTGCGGCGAAACCGTATGACTATACCAATCGGGATAAGTATGTACCCAACGCCTCTTTTGGTGGTAGCTATGCGCCCAATGAATTGGTGCTTCTTTTTATTCACGATGCCATAAGAAACCATTCCATCATGTCCTATTCCTACGTCTACACCATGGTGGAGAATTTTGTAAAAGAACACCGATTTTCAAAAGTCAAGAGTACCTCTTACGGTGACCAAAAGGTATATATGATTGACTTCAGTAAAATGGATATCCCATTTGAAGTCAAAGGAACCATTTATATCGATGAAGGAAGCTATGCGATTCGGAAGTTGGATTATGCCGTATACAGGCAAAAATCTGACGAAAGTTCACCATCATGGTACAGTACTACGGAAAAAGGATTGTTGTATGAGATTTTAGTGGAATACCAAGGGTATAAAGGCCACATGTATTTGAACTATATATCGTTTCACAATCAGTTCAAGTTAATACGACCTCCAAAGTTTTTTATCAAGGATATTGTATTATTGGCGGCAAAAAGGGAAATGAAGGTGTTTCTGAATAAGCCCGTTGGAAATTGGCCCAACGATTTTTCAGTAAGATATCAAGGTAAAAACGTTAAAATAGATAATATTTTCCAGGTTGACCCTTCAACATTTGTTGTGAGATTTGTGGAAAACAACCCAAGGCAAATAGAACTATTGAAGCTTCTTTTTTCAAAAACTGAAGATGGGAAAAAACCGTTGCTGAACATTCAGGTCCCTGAACTATATGATATGGAGGGCAATCGACTGGGCGAACGGGAATCTGAAAATATGGATCAGTTTCGGGAATTTTTCAGCCAAAAAATCATTGATGGGGCGACCATAACTTTTCCTGATTCCTTATCAGTGAAAAAAACGTTCTCATTGGGCGTAAGGGAACAGCCCAGGTTAAAGCAGAAATTGGATGAAAACTATTGGATGAACACGCCATTAAAATCCAAACCATAAAAAAACCGCCCCTGTCACTAAGCAAAGTTGAAGTGCGGGACGGTAATTAACTATAATCAACAACTAATCTATGCTATACTTCTGCAGAATTTACGGTCTTGATAATTCTAGCGGCAACCTTGTAGGGATCTGCATTGGACGCTGGCCTTCTATCTTCCAACCAGCCTTTCCAACCACTTTCAACGGTAGCTATGGGGATACGAATGGAGGCTCCACGATCGGAAACACCATAACTGAATTCATTAATGGACTGTGTTTCATGTAAACCCGTTAAACGTTGGTCATTAAATTCGCCATAAACCGCAATGTGCTCTTTGGTCACAGGTCGAAATGCTTCACAAATTTTTTCGTAGGTTTTCTTATTCCCCGCTGTCCTAAGTGTTGAGTTGGAGAAGTTGGCGTGCATCCCAGAACCGTTCCAGTCCCCTTTGATTGGTTTTGGATGGTAATCAATATAGAAACCATATTCCTCGGTCAAACGGTCCAACATATAGCGGGCTACCCAAATTTGGTCTCCGGCACTTTTGGCACCTTTGGCAAAAATCTGAAATTCCCACTGGCCACTGGCCACTTCTTGATTGATCCCTTCGAAATTCAGACCTGCTTCCAAACACATATCGGCGTGACGCTCCACCAAATCCCTACCATGGGTATTTCTACCGCCTACGGAACAGTAGTAAAGTCCTTGTGGCCCTGGATAGCCTCCCATGGGAAAGCCCAAAGGCAATTGGGTTTCGGTATCCATTATAAAGTATTCTTGCTCAAAGCCAAACCAAAAGTCATCGTTCTCATCATCAATAGTGGCACGGGAGTTGGATACATGAGGGGTTCCATCCGGATTTAAAACCTCAGAAATTACCAGATATCCGTTAATTCGTGCAGGATCGGGATAAATCGCTACAGGCTTTAACAAACAGTCAGAAGAGCCACCCTCGGCTTGTTGGGTAGAACTACCATCAAAAGACCACATGGGGCAGTCCTCCAATTTTCCACTAAAATCTTTTTCAATCTTGGTTTTACTTCTCATGTTGGCGGTAGGAGTGTACCCATCCAACCAGATGTACTCTAATTTTGCCTTGTTCATAACTATGGTTATTTAATCGTAATTTAATGAAGTCGTAAAAGTAGAGCTTAATATTTATTTGGCATATTTTTTTAAGGGTCAAATACTGAAAAAATACATGAAATTTTGGTTACCCCTATTTTTTTTGGGGTTGATTGATTAAAAAGCATTTTTTTCTGTTGATATTACTAAATTATTAATTTTGACACCCACTAAAAATTAATACATGAGGATGCGATTTGAGGCCCTGGCGGAAACCAATAAAAGACAAATAACACCCATTCTAGAGGATAAGAAACGTTCCGAATTGTTTGGAAAAAACGTCTTTAATGACGAAAAAATGCAGCAGTTTTTAACGGAAGAAGCGTATGAAAAAGTACAGCTGGCCATTTTTTCCGGAAAGAAAATCGATAGAAAAATAGCCAATCAAGTGGCGGAAGGGATGAAGGCTTGGGCACTTTCAATGGGTGCCACACATTACACCCATTGGTTTCAACCGTTGACAGGCGCTACTGCCGAAAAACACGATGCTTTTTTTGATTTAAAACCTGACGGTAGCGCTATGGAGAAATTTGGCGGGAGTCAGCTGGTACAACAGGAACCTGATGCCTCAAGTTTCCCAAGTGGAGGCATCCGTAATACCTTTGAAGCTCGGGGTTATACGGCCTGGGATCCCACCTCACCTGCCTTTATCTACAAAACCACACTTTGTATCCCCACTATTTTTGTGGCCTACACTGGGGAAGCCCTGGATAACAAGGCACCTTTGCTAAGGGCATTGCATGCTGTTGATGAAGCGGCTACCGGGGTGGCCCAATATTTTGATAAAAATGTAAGAAAGGTCCATGCCACATTAGGATGGGAGCAAGAGTACTTTTTGGTGGACAAAGCCTTGGCACAATCACGTCCCGATATATTAATGACCGGACGCACCCTTGTTGGGAATTATGCCGCCAAAGGACAACAATTGGACGATCACTACTTTGGGGTCATTCCTTCGAGGGCCCTTGGTTTTATGAGTGCATTGGAGAAACACTGTATGGTACTGGGCATTCCGGTAAAAACAAGGCATAATGAGGTAGCACCCAATCAGTTTGAAGTAGCTCCTGTTTTTGAGGAAGCCAACCTTTCCATTGACCACAATCTCCTTTTGATGGATGTTATGGAAGAAGTTGCCGATGCGCATGGTTTTAAGGTACTTTTCCATGAAAAGCCCTTTGCCGGAATCAACGGTTCCGGAAAACACAACAATTGGTCGTTGGCAACCGATACCGGAGTAAACTTGTTACGTCCGGGCAGTACTCCTATGAAGAACCTTCAGTTTCTTACCTTTTTTGTGAATACTATCAAAGCGGTAGATAATTATGAAGAGTTATTGCGATCTTCCATAGCCTCTGCCAGTAATGACCATAGATTGGGTGCCAATGAAGCTCCGCCGTCCATTATGTCCATTTTCATCGGAAAACAGTTGGCGGGTGTTTTGGATGAATTGGAAGGGGTATCCAAGGGAAAACTTTCCCCGCAGGAGAAAACGGAATTGAAGTTGAACGTGGTAGGAAAGATTCCTGAAATTTTGTTGGACAACACGGATAGGAACCGTACTTCTCCCTTTGCCTTTACGGGAAATAAATTTGAGATGCGGGGCGTAGGGTCCAAAATGAACTGTGCTAAACCTATGACCGTCCTCAATACCATTGTCGCCAAACAATTGGCCGATTTTAAGAAAGAGGT
This sequence comes from Bacteroidota bacterium, assembly GCA_039184365.1. Classification (GTDB taxonomy): domain Bacteria; phylum Bacteroidota; class Bacteroidia; order Flavobacteriales; family Flavobacteriaceae; genus Croceivirga. The sequence continues at coordinate 6,392 of JBCDBE010000069.1, forward strand.
GGACACTTTGATTGATAAAAAAAGCCTCAAGAAGGACGAGGCGGTTTTCAATGTGCTTAGGGAATATATCAAAACCTCCAAACGCATCCGTTTTGATGGTGATGGCTATAGTTTTGAATGGCAGGAGGAAGCCAAGCAACGAAAGCTAAGCAATAATGGAAATACCCCAGAGGCGCTTCAGGTATTGACTTCCAAAGAAAGTTTGCAGCTCTTTGAATCAATGCAAGTAATGAATGAGGTGGAGCTCAAAGCACATCAAGAAGTGGAATTGGACAATTATGTATTTCATTTACAGATTGAAGGCCGCATTCTTGGAGAACTGGTCTACAATCATGTGGTGCCTGCCGCCATTCGTTACCAGAATCAATTATTGGAAAATGTAAACGGCTTAAAAGAGGTGTATGGTGCCGCCCATAAAAAAGTAGGTGAACCCCAACTCAATATGATTGAGCAAATTGGGGAACATATGACCGAAGCCAAGAAATTGACCGACACCATGATAGCCGTAAAAAAGCGCACGGATGATATGGGAGACATCGCTAAAAAGGCAAAAACCTACTGTGAGACGGTAAAACCCTATTTTGAAAAAATCAGGGAGCATGTGGATGCCCTGGAGCGACTGGTGTCGGACGATCTTTGGCCGCTGATAAAATACCGGGAGCTGTTATTCGTAAGGTAAAAATCCTTCCCTGGAGGGAAAGTACCGTCACGGAAAAGATGATGCGATAAGGGGTTGAAAAAGGAGTATTTTTGTTGAAACGGAACAAATGGGCCTCACCCTTATCGATATACAGACTGCCAAAAAACGCATTGATCCTTATATCAATACAACTCCAATCCTACATTCGTCCTTACTGAATCAATGGTTGGGACACGATATCTTTTTTAAATGCGAAAACTTCCAAAAGATAGGGGCCTTCAAGGCTAGGGGAGGGCTGAATACCGTTGCTTGGCTAATGGAACATGGACAGAAACCAAAACACATTGTGGCCAATAGCTCCGGTAACCACGCCCAAGCGGTGGCCTATGCCGGGCAGCAATTTGGCATTCCCACAACCATCTTTATGCCAGAGTATTCAAGCCAGGTCAAAATTCAAGCGACCAAAGGATATGGTGCAGAGGTTGTATTGAACGAAACCCGAGACATTACCGATGCAATGGTTCGGGAGGCTTCCGTAAAGGAGGGCACTTATTGGATACCACCCTTTAACCATGAACAGGTCATTTGTGGTCAGGGAACGGCGGCTTTGGAGGCTTTGACCAAGTTGGATGGGATTGACGCCGTATTCACCCCCTGCGGGGGTGGGGGACTCACCTCTGGAACCCTAATAGCCACCCGTGGTCTGGCACCAAAAGCCAAAATTTTTGGGGTAGAACCGTTGAACGCCAATGATGCGGCCGAATCGCTGCGTAAGGGAAGCATCCAACGCCTATCAGGGATACCCAATACCCTTGCGGATGGAGCCATGACCATGGCCGTTGGCGAGTTGACCTTTGAATTTCTAAAGCAGTTGGATGGATTCTACGAAGTGGCGGAAGACCATATCGTATATTGGACCCAATGGTTGACCCATCTACTCAAGTGTCGATTGGAACCTACCTGTGCCATGCCCATGCAGGCCGTACTGGAGTGGTTACGAAAGCAGTCCACAAAACAACAGGTATTGGTTATTGTTTCTGGGGGTAATATGGACCAAGCAACTTCCAGAAGAATATGGGAGAAGGATGTCTTAGACCAAAAACCTGCCATCCAATAAGAAAAACCCAAACGTTTGTTACCATCTGTAATTATTGAATACATAAATGAAGATTTTTTGTAGTATTGGTCCCGTATGTGCCGTAAACCATGGGGAATAATGAAATTCAGAATAAAATATAATTGGATAAAAGCCTCTTGTTTGATACTAATCTTCTTTGGTTCTTGCCATCAAACCAAAAAATTTGACGGAGGATGGAGAATGGTTTTTAAGAATGACGAGAATGGAAAGGCCATCTATGGGAAAAAAGCGAAAGTGATTGACGCAGTGCACCTCGGTTATCCCATTAGAGTTGGCTGGGGAGGAACGCGCGTTGAACATGTGGCAGATGCAGACTTTTTGACCATTTTTGAAGGAGAAGTTTTTGCACAAATCAAAACAATAGTTGGACAAGCACCACGAATGGATGGTGACTCCATCAAAATACGCTTTAGGCCCCAAAATCATTGGACCAAAATTTCTGGGACAAATGGATATTCGACTGGTTTTATGACAGACTATTTTAAAGATACTGTCGTAGGTGGGGGAACGGATAGATATGCAGCAACTACGTGGTACGTTTTTTATCCGGATGATCAATTGGACGTCAAAGCTCGACCATTGTGGCGAAATGATTCTCCTAACTGGGAAAAGTGGAATGAAAACAAGTAAGGGCAGATATGGAGGCCAACAACGCTTTTGATTTATCCCTAGGATAAATGTCAGGACGAAATCGTAACCGGAATTGTATGGGTTAGGTTCAAAAAACGCGGGCAGCGTTACACCTTAGAATCTGAATCCAACTTAGATAGTAAATACGATTCCTCGGTATTTTTCTTATGGATTTGTATATCATGAATCGGCTGCGAGCTGCAGGCCTCTCCTCCAAGTTTGGCGCAAGTGAAGTACGTTCGAGAATTTTTATATCAATCCAGAATGAAATACCCAACCGCCAGTTGATGTCCAACAAAAAGGATTCGATTGCCATGTCTGGAAAAATTCATGTCAAAAACGGATGACCTCAAGCTTCTTTTGGTACCTCAAAGGTGAATTCGGATGAATAAAAAGGACTTTAAATTCGCTCTTTCAAAAGATTCCATCAGTATGTTTTGGTCGGAGGTATGCCCTAAACTCGTACAGGGAAAATTTTTGGGTTCCAAGAGCCGCAAAGCAAGAAGTAATGGAACCAGATTGAACACGGCCTGATGGTCGGGCAGGGAGCGGCCCCATATGGTAGGTTGTCACTAGTGGCGGCGATTGTGGTAAAAGTGTCCCTTATCCTTTGTCTTAATGACCTAACATCGTACGGAGGTAATGTTCGCCTTTTTTGTCTGTATGGTTTGTGAATAGGTACCTACACAAGGCTTGCGCCCTGTAGTATTCCCAAGATCTAAAGTCCTTTGGATGGCCTTTATTCCTAAAAAATTCCATAATCGTATCTTTGCCAAAATTGTTTGCATGACCCCTATTTTGGTTGCGGAAAATGTCTCAAAATCCTTTGGAGCGCATACCGCACTCAACCAAGTTTCCCTGGAGATTCCAAAAAACTGTATCTACGGCCTTTTAGGGCCCAACGGAGCTGGAAAGACCACATTGATTCGTATCATTAACCAAATCTCCTTTCCAGATTCCGGTAAGGTATATTTTGACGGGGAACCCTTGGCGCCCAAACATATTGCCACCATTGGTTATTTACCGGAAGAGCGTGGCCTATACAAGAGCATGAAGGTAGGGGAACAGGCCCTGTATTTGGCACAGTTGAAAGGTTTGTCAAAATCCGAAGCCAAAAAACGTTTAAAGCACTGGTTTGAGCGTTTGGAAATTGGGGACTGGTGGAATAAAAAAATTCAGGAACTCTCCAAGGGGATGGCACAAAAAATACAGTTTATTGTCACTGTTCTCCATGAGCCAAAACTGCTTATTTTCGATGAGCCCTTTAGTGGCTTTGACCCTATTAACGCCAATAAAATCAAGGAGGAAATTTTGGAACTAAAGCAGAAGGGTACCTCAATCATTTTTTCTACCCATCGTATGGAATCCGTGGAAGAACTCTGTGAATACATAGCCTTAATCCATAAGTCGCACAAAATCTTGGACGGAAAACTATGGGACATCAAAAAGGCCCATAAGAACAATGTGTTCAAAGTGGGGCTTCAGGTGAATGGGGAAGGTGAGGGTTTGGTCAACGAACTTTTGGATAAATTTCAGATTTTGGACCATGTTTTTGATCCTTTTGAAAAACAATTGGACTTTACCTTAAAATTGCCAACTGCGGATACGACGGAAGCGCTCGTAATGCTTTCAGAAAAGGCGATCATCAATCATTTTGAGGAAACCATACCCTCGGCCAACGATATCTTTATACAAACCGTTAAATCCAAAGGGGAATGAGAAAATTGGGGTTGATCATAAAGCGGGAGTATTTGGCCAAAGTACGTAACAGGTCTTTTGTGGTAATGACATTTTTGAGTCCCATTCTTATGGTAGGCATGATTGTTCTTATTGCCTATCTAACCAAGATCAATGCCAGCGAAACCCATGTTGTTTCCGTTTTGAACGAGAGTACGTACTTTCATGGGGACTTTTTACCTGGGGAGTCGGTTTCCTTTATTGAATTCCACGGTATTGACCTTGAAGAGGCCAAAGATTCTACAGTTTCGTTGAATTATGATGGTTTGCTGCACATTCCAGTATCCGCTGATTTGGAAAGTGCCTCGCAAGCAGCGTTTTTGTATACCAAGGATAATCCGGCAAGTGAAGTTTTAAATCGCTTGGAAACTATTTTTGAAGACCGGCTACGTAAGAACAGATTGAGCAGTTTAGGAGTGTCCAATGAAGAGTTTCTGACTCTAGAGGAAGGGTACGAACTACGGACGGCCACCTTTGATGGAGAACGTAACTTAAAGGGCATCAATGAGCTTAAAGCCTTTATTGGTGGAGGCTTTGGCTACCTTATTATGATGTTCATCATTATTTATGGAGGATTTGTGATGCGCAGTGTTATTGAGGAGAAAACGTCGAGGATCATAGAAGTGATTATTTCCTCGGTGAAGCCTTTTCAGTTGATGTTGGGAAAAATAATTGGGAATTCCTTGGCTGGGGTGACCCAATTTGCCATATGGATTTTCTCTGCCTCCATATTACTGTTCGTTTCTTTACTCCTTTTGGATATTGATGTGGCATCCCTTGGATCAAATCCGGTGATGCAGGCAGGTAATATGGGAACGATGCCACCTATGCCTGATGGAAATAGCGATATTCAAAAATATGCCAATGAACTCTTCAAGATCCCCTGGCTGTTATTGCTCTTTTCTTTTGTCATATATTTTGTTTTGGGCTATTTGATCTACAGTTCCATTTACGCGGCCATTGGTGCAGCAGTGGACAATGAAACCGACACGCAACAGTTTATTTTCCCTATTATCCTTCCTTTGATGCTCGCCATTTACGTGGGGTTCTTTTCGGTTTTCAATAATCCACACGGACCTATTGCCGTAGGCTTTTCCCTATTTCCATTAACCTCACCTATAGTGATGTTAATGCGACTCCCAGGTGGGGTAGGGGAAGGTGGGGTCCCTTTAGGGCAACTGGTATTGAGTATTGTACTTTTGGTATTGACCTTTTTGGCCATTGTGTGGTTGGCAGCCAAGATCTATCGGGTGGGTATATTAATGTACGGCAAAAAGCCCACCTATAAAGAATTGTATAAATGGCTAAAATATTAGCTGATGCAGGAAACGGGGGGTGAAATAAAGGAATTTATGGAAAAGGATATCTGGGGTTCCCTTCAGGATTTTCTTAACTGGGGACTTCATTTGGGAGAGGGGGACAATTCCATACACGTTACGGTAGGTCTGCTTCTATTGTTGACCATAGCCATAATCACCACCAATTTTTTATTGAAGCTTTTACGTAGGCTCTTTACCCGTAAAATGAACAATGAAGATAAACTCAAGTTTATCAGTATTTTTAAGTTTATCCGGTATGTGGTTTACGTTATAGTGCTCTTGGCAACTTTAAGCGCAGCTGGCATCAATGTAACCGTCATCCTTACGGCTTCCGCCGCCCTTTTTGTGGGGCTGGGATTGGCACTTCAAGAACTGTTTCAGGATATCATTGCAGGTGTCTTGATCATGGTGGACAAATCCCTTCAAGTAGGGGATATTGTGGAAGTGGATGATAAGGTGGGAAAGGTTTTTGAAATAAAACTCAGAACTACCCGGGCCATTACCAGAGATGATAAAATCGTTATTATCCCCAACCACAAGTTCATTAGCAACACCATTTATAACTTTACACAGAACCATAAGACCACACGTGAAAAAGTTACGGTTGGCGTTGCTTACGGAAGTGATGTGGATTTGGTGACCCGTTTGTTGGAAGAGGCCGTAGTGGAGCAAAAAGGCGTGCTCAAAAATCCAAAACCTTTTGTGTTGTTTGAAGATTTTGCGGATTCCGCACTTGCGTTTTCCATTAACTTCTTTATTAACGATAGCTTTACCGAACCCAGGATTAAAAGTGACATTCGCTATACCATAGACAAGAAATTTAGGGAGAACAACGTTACCATACCGTTCCCACAGCGGGATGTATATCTTTATCCACGATCATCGGAAAAATCATAACATATAAAATGCCCCGCAAAATCACCCAACTCCTCATTGTTAGCGGTTTGTTGGGAGGTTGTATTCTTGCGAGCGCACAAAGTTCGGACCTGTTTCGGTTGGAATACCTAAGAATACCTGAAAATAATACGGGTATCAATACATCCCGATACCGTGCCCTAGTCAATGTTCCCATTAAGGTCAATAAAAGGAACTATGTAGTGGTTGGCTCGGAATACAATGAATTCGATATTGAGTTTAGAAAGCCTGCCCCCTTTGATAAGTCCAGGGTGGAACAACTTCATATCATAGATTTTAATCTGGGCTATATTACCGAATGGAATGAAAATTGGCGATTGGTAGGCATTGTGACCCCCAGGATTGCGTCGAACCTTACCGGTGGGATTAGTTCAGATGACTTGTTTTTTAATGCTACGGCTTCCTTTTGGAAAGAGGCAAAAGATGTGCAAAAACCCTTTCGAATCGTTGTTGGACTTTCGTTCAACAGTACCACAGGTATTCCAATACCACTGCCTTTGGTCAGTTACTACAGAAGGTTTCATCCTAAATGGTCGTATACCCTGGGCATACCAAAATCAAATTTCAGATACCACATTTCCAAGAGCCATTCCCTACAGTTGGCATTATTGTTGGACGGCTATTTTATAAATATCCAAGAAGATATCCAGTTGCCAGAAGGCGAAATAGGGTCTCGGATATCCTTGTCCGCTCTGGTGGGTACGCTTTTGTATCAATATAACATTACAAAGAATATGTCATTTTATGCAACGTTTGGTCGATCTCTAATTCTTGAGGGTACGTTGAGAAATGATGATCGTGATGATGTATTTTTATTGAACAATGAGGCCAATCTTTTTTTAAGGGGCGGTTTTAGAATTTCAATTTTTTAAAAAACAAGGTATGTCAAAGATATTGGTTATAGAAGATGAAGCGGCAATAAGACGCGTATTGATAAAAATCCTATCTGAAGAAAATGAGGATTATCTGGTTTCGGAAGCGGAGGATGGCATTAAGGGATTTGAAATTCTTAAAAAGGAAGACTTTGATTTGGTATTGTGTGACATAAAAATGCCAAAAATGGACGGCGTTGAGGTTTTGGAAGCTGTCAAAAAGGAAAAACCCGAAATACCCTTTATCATGATTTCCGGCCATGGGGATTTGGATACTGCTGTCAGTACTATGCGATTGGGTGCCTTTGACTACATTTCAAAGCCTCCGGACCTTAACCGGCTCTTGACCACGGTAAGAAACGCCCTGGACAAAAAGGAACTGGTGGTGGAGAATAAAATTCTAAAAAGGAAGGTCAGCAAAAATTATGAGATGATTGGCGATAGCCCGGCTATTGGTGCTATTAAGGATATGATTGAAAAAGTAGCGCCCACTGATGCCAGGGTACTTATAACGGGCTCCAACGGAACTGGGAAAGAATTGGTGGCCCATTGGGTGCATCAAAAAAGCCCACGATCTAGTGCCCCGTTTATAGAAGTGAACTGCGCTGCCATTCCTTCGGAACTGATAGAAAGTGAATTGTTTGGACATGTAAAAGGTGCATTTACCTCTGCAGTAAAAGACCGGGCAGGCAAATTTGAGACCGCCAACAAAGGAACTATTTTTCTCGATGAAATTGGTGATATGAGCCTTTCGGCCCAAGCTAAAGTCCTAAGGGCACTTCAGGAAAACAAAATTTCTCGGGTAGGATCGGATAAGGATATAAAAGTGGATGTTCGTGTACTTGCAGCCACCAATAAAGACTTAAAACAGGAAATTGCCGATGGGAAATTCAGGGAAGACCTATACCATAGGTTGGCCGTCATACTTATTAAGGTTCCTTCTTTAAATGACCGCCGTGAGGATATTCCCTTGCTTATTGCGCATTTTTCCCAAAAAATCGCCGACGAACAGGGGTCGATCAAAAAATCATTTACACCAAAGGCCATTGAGTTGTTAAAGAGTTACGATTGGACAGGAAATGTACGTGAATTACGTAATGTGGTGGAGCGATTGATTATCCTTGGGGGAAAGGAAGTCAGTGAAGATGATGTAAAACTTTTCGCCAGTAAATAAAAATTATTTGGCAGGGCAGCCCTCAAGCTTTTTCAGGGCATCAAAAGATATGGTTTTCACTCGGGTGTGATATTGTCGCTGTGCTGTGGTCAGGGTATTTTTTTTCAGATCCCTATTGGACTTATGGATGATCTTAGTAATAAAATTGAAGGCGTCTTCGCAGTCCACATGGTGCACCACGGCTTCCAATGATGTTTCAAATTGGGTAAGACTCTGATTCATTTTTTGCTGTATGGCCTTGGTAGGACGTAACACCATACCTCCCTGTTCATTTAAAACTTCTTTGGTGTTCATGACCAAAATATCATCACTGTAGGTACTTGTGTAATTTTGTTGGAAGTTCTTTAAGGCATCAAGTGTGACCAAGGTATTTTGTAAAGCAAGTTTCAGATAGCTTTTGGAATCCTCAAGTGTTTTGGACCTAACTGCTTTCTTAAGGTTAAACTCAGTATCCTTTGCGGTTTGCAAGGCAGGTTCACAACCGCATTCATTTAAATGGCTTTTGGTCTTTTCCAAACTGCTCAATGCCTTAAAACCATGGTATTTTGCCATATCCAGGGATTTGGTTTCCAATGCCATTTGGGTATGTTCTTTAATGGAAGTAACATCACTATTGGCCATTTGGCATGCATTGAAGCCTGTAAAGGAAAGTAGCAGTAGCAGCCCTAAAAGTCCTAGGACCAGGCCCAAATAGGGCAATATCTTAAGGTAGGCTTTCATTATGATTGGATTTGGTCCTATAAAATTAGTTCATGGTCGACCTAAGAGCGAATTCCATCGGTAAACAACGGGTTTTGACTACAAAAGGAGCATAAAGTTGAATTTCTCGATAAACGGTAAGTTGTAGCTGAGTTATGCACCACTATTAAAAATGTGTATATTTCTGGCTATGGAAGACGTTAACATTGACAGGTATAAGATTACGGACGCTTTAAAGCTGAATGATGTCCCCACTTTTGAGGATTTTGGAAAAACGGGAAAGGAGTTAAAAGAGGCATTGGAGCACGTTGGTAAAGAGCTGGCCGATTTTCAGGATACGCTTTATGCCCATGGAAAGTATGGGGTGTTGGTCTGTCTACAGGGGATGGATACAGCGGGAAAGGACAGCCTAATACGTGAAGTATTCAAGGAACTCAACGCCAGGGGGGTCGAGGTGCACAGTTTTAAGGTTCCCAGTAAATTGGAGTTACGGCATGATTATCTCTGGCGGCATTATATTGCCCTTCCTGAACGGGGCAAGTTTAGTGTCTTTAATAGGACACATTATGAGAATGTGCTGGTGACCAAGGTACATCCACAATATATCATGGGTGAGAACATACCGGGAATTAATGATGTCTCCGATGTTGATGATCAATTTTGGGAGAGTCGTTACCGACAAATTAATGATTTTGAACGGCTCATAACCGAAAATGGGACCATTGTTTTCAAGTTCTTTCTTCACCTGTCCAAAGAGGAGCAACGTCAACGCTTATTGCGCCGACTTCGGTTAAAGCGGAAAAATTGGAAATTTTCACCGGGTGATTTAAAGGAAAGAAGACTTTGGGACAAATACCAAGAATGTTATGAGGAGGCCATCAATAAAACTTCCAAATCACATGCTCCGTGGTATATTGTTCCAGCTGATGATAAAAAAGCAGCGCGTTTCATTGTGGCCTCTATTTTATTGCAATCGTTAAAAAAGCATAAAGATGTAAAAGAACCGGAATTGGATGATGAAATAAAGGCTAACTTAGAATCTTTCAAACAACAATTGGAAAAGGAAAGCGAATGAATATCAGAATACTACTTGTCCTCTTTTTAAGCTATACCATTTTTGTAAGGCCACAATCTGAAGATGAAAAACAACTGAAAGCCATTTATGACATGGCCTTGACCAATGGTAAAGCCTATGATTGGTTGAACTACCTATCCAATCAGATTGGTGGTCGTCTTTCGGGTTCGGTACAAGCACAAGAGGCCGTGGAATACACCAAGCGTCAAATGGATTCCATGGGATTGGATAGGGTGTGGCTGCAACCGGTTATGGTGCCCAAATGGGTGCGTGGTATACCGGAGTTCGCATATATTGAGTCCAAACCTGGAATTACTACCAATGTTCCCATTTGCGCTTTAGGGGGTTCCGTTGCAACTCCCGATGGGGGATTGAAAGCAAAAGTAGTCGAGGTCCATAGTATGGAGGATCTGGAAAAATTGGGAAGGGAAAAAATTGAGGGAAAATTGGTATTTTTCAATCGTCCTATGGACGCCACCATCATACGCACGTTTAGGGCGTATTCGGGTTGTGTGTATCAACGGTATTCCGGTGCTGCCGCTGCTGGCAAGTATGGTGCCCGTGGTGTGATTGTTCGTTCCTTGAACCTTAGATTGGATGATTATCCCCATACGGGGGCCATGAGCTATGGAGATACACCTGTGGAAGACCGGATTCCCGCCGCCGCCATCAGTACCAATGCAGCTGAGCTCTTGAGTACCACCTTAAAACTAAATCCTGATATTAAATTTTACTTCAAACAAACTTGTAAGCAATTTCCGGATGTGGAATCTTATAATGTTATTGGTGAAATTAAGGGATCGGAATATCCCAATGAAATTATGATCGTTGGCGGTCACCTGGATTCTTGGGATTTGGGCGATGGTGCACATGATGATGGTGCTGGGGTGGTTCAGAGCATGGATGTACTGCGACTGATAAAAGCAAGTGGTTATCGACCCAAGCGGACCATAAGAGCTGTCCTTTTTATGAATGAGGAGAATGGCCTACGTGGGGGTAACAAATATGCCGAAGTGGCCAAAGCAAAAAATGAAAGGCACGTATTTGCCTTGGAAAGTGATGCTGGCGGGTTTACTCCAAGGGGATTTTCTTTTGACTGTTCCGATGAAAATTTTAAACAGGTAGAAAGTTGGAAATCCCTTTTTGAACCTTATTTGATTCACCTGTTTGTGCGAGGTGGAAGTGGTGCAGACGTAGGTCCCCTTAAGGATGAAAACACGGTTTTAGCTGGTTTACGACCTGATTCCCAACGTTATTTTGACCATCACCACGCCGAGACTGACACCTTTCAATACGTGAACAAACGGGAGTTGGAATTAGGGGCCGCTACCATGGCAAGTCTGGTCTATTTAATGGACAAATACGGAACCGTTTCACCTAAAAACGTAAAAGGGTAGTGTCGCTTTAGTTGCCAAGTAGTATTTTTGCAGCCTTAATTAAAAGAAACTATGCAAAACGGGGTATACGCCAAATTCAACACGACCAAAGGCGAAATAGTAGTAAAATTGACCCATGATAAAACACCTGGGACTGTGGGTAATTTTGTGGCTTTGGCAGAAGGCAATTTAGAAAACACTGTCAAGTCCCAAGGTACGCCCTACTATAATGGCTTAAAATTCCATAGGGTGATTCCTGATTTTATGATTCAAGGTGGATGCCCACTGGGAACGGGAACAGGAAGTCCCGGATATCAGTTTGAGGATGAATTCCACGATGAGCTGAAGCATGATACCCCGGGAGTACTTTCTATGGCCAACGCGGGTCCAGGGACCAACGGGAGTCAATTTTTTATCACCCATGTCCCTACACCATGGCTGGACAATAAGCATACGGTTTTTGGACATGTGGAACACGGTCAGGAAGTGGTGGATACCATCGCACAGGGAGATACCATTGATACGTTGGAAATTGTCAGGATTGGCTTGGAAGCGGAACAATGGAATGCTGTTGAGGCATTTAAAACTTTTGAAGGGGAACGTGAAAAACGCGAGGTAGAAAAAAGGACCAAAGCTGAAGAGGCACTGGAAAAACTGTCCGCAGGTTTTGAGAAAACTACATCCGGGCTTCGGTATAAAATAATTCAGAAGGGCCATGGGGCCAAGGCTGAAAAAGGTAAAACGGTTGCTGTTCATTATGAGGGCAGTTTGGATGATGGACAAGTTTTTGATTCGTCCTACAGCCGAAAGCAACCTATAGAATTTCCATTGGGCATGGGGCAAGTCATACCTGGATGGGATGAGGGTATTTCGTTATTGCAAGTAGGTGACAAGGCACGTTTTGTAATTCCTTCCCACCTAGGCTATGGCAGTAGGGGCGCAGGGGGCGTCATTCCACCGAACGCCATTTTACTATTTGATGTGGAACTTATGTCAGTCAACTAGCATACTTCACTGGAAAAAACAATAAAAGCCCCTTTATAAAGGGGCTTTTTTATTTTGCTTTGTTTACGCTTAGCAAAAGCAAAAACAAATTAATGGCAAGCAATACTAGAAGCACGGTAAAAAATGCATTCATAATTTGAATGAGGTTTGATGGTTATTCTGAATCTTTCCTTAGTAACAATACAACGAGGAAAAACCCTACTTTAGTATTGAAACAATTTCATTATCAATCACTTGAACACATTTTCCCCATTCATGGTATCGTACAGGTTCTATTTACATGGAAATACCGCTGGGGAATAGGCAATCCTTTTTTTCAAGGTGCCCAACTGATATTGGAAGGGCTTGATTTCGCCTTGGGCCATCAACACCTTCCCCTTGCTGATGTCATTAAGTGCCCAAGCGGCAATTGCTTGGATTTACTTGTATATCGAAGGATTGCTTAGGTCAAAGATTTTGCACAAAAAACCGCTCGTAAAGAGCGGTCAAGTATATTTTTTTGATCATTAGACCGTTGGGTCTGGGGTCAAACGTAAATAAGGCCTTATTTCCTCTACCCCTTTTGAAAATAGTTCTTTTGCCTCATCTGTTGGAATTTTAGGACTTACCACAACATCTTCCCCATTGTTCCAATTTGCGGGGGTGGCTACTTTGTGATACGCCGTCAATTGCAATGAATCAATTACACGTAATAGTTCGTAGAAGTTTCTTCCGGTTGAAGCCGGATAGGTTAAAATCAACTTAATGGTTTTATCAGGTCCCACAATAAAAACCGAACGGACGGTTAAGGTATCATCTGCATTTGGATGAATCATATCATATAAATCGGATACTTTTCGGTCTTCATCAGCCACAATGGGAAAGTTGACCACCGTATTCTGCGTCTCATTGATATCCTTAATCCATTTATTATGCGAATCTGCTCCATCCACACTCAGGGCCATCATTTTTACATGGCGCTTGTCAAATTC
>JBCDBE010000070.1:0-19593 GCA_039184365.1 Bacteroidota bacterium
CAAGATTGTTCGCAGAAAAGGCAGGCTGTATGTAATCAACAAAAAGAATCCTAGATTTAAACAAAGACAAGGGTAATTATGGCAAGAATTGCAGGTGTTGATATACCAAAACAAAAAAGGGGTGCTATTGCACTTACCTACATCTACGGTATCGGTAAAAGCCGTGCACAGGAGATATTGGGAAAAGCAGGTGTTGATGAAGACATTAAGGTTTCCGATTGGAACGATGACCAAATTGGTAAAATCCGTGAGGCTGTGGGTGAGTACACCATAGAAGGTGAATTGCGATCTGAGACCCAATTGAATATCAAACGTTTGATGGATATTGGATGCTTCCGTGGAATTCGCCATAGGTCAGGATTACCACTAAGAGGTCAGCGGACCAAGAACAACTCTAGGACCAGAAAAGGAAAACGTAAAACTGTTGCCAACAAGAAAAAGGCAACTAAATAATAATTAGTCATTAGTAGTTAGCTGTTAGATGAATCTGCTTGAAATAGAAATGTTTAGGATTCTAACAACTATAAACTGACAACTGCAAACGAAAAGAATGGCAAAAGCAAGTACGAAAACTGCGAAAAAACGAAAAGTTGTTATTGATGCGACGGGCGAAGCCCATATCACCGCATCCTTCAACAACATTATCATTTCTCTGACCAACAAAAAAGGGGATGTCATCTCTTGGTCATCTGCCGGAAAAATGGGTTTCCGTGGATCTAAGAAAAATACGCCCTATGCGGCTCAGGTAGCTGCCGAAGAGTGTTCTAAAGTAGCGCATGAAGCAGGTCTTAGAAAGGTAAAAGTATTCGTTAAGGGGCCAGGTAATGGTAGGGAATCTGCGATTCGGACCATCCACAATTCAGGAATCGAAGTGACTGAAATTGTTGATGTAACACCACTACCGCACAATGGCTGTAGACCTCCAAAAAGAAGAAGAGTTTAATTAACCACAATCCTGAAAAGGATTTTCACCTGAAGGTGCACCAAGATTATCGAAGGATAAGCCTTAATTCATAATCGCACCTTCATAAATTTAGAAAATGGCAAGATATACAGGACCAAAAACAAAAATCGCCAGGAAATTTGGCGAAGCGATTTTCGGGGACGATAAGTCGTTTGAAAAAAAGAACTACCCTCCGGGCATGCACGGTAATAACCGTCGCCGAGGAAAAAAATCGGAATACGCGATTCAGCTTGCGGAAAAGCAAAAAGCAAAGTATACCTATGGTATTTTGGAACGTCAATTTAGAAATTTGTTTGGCGAGGCCAAAAGACGTGAAGGAGTAACAGGTGAAGTGCTTTTGCAGCTCTGTGAATCCCGTTTGGATAACGTGGTGTATCGCATGGGAATTGCCCCTTCACGAAGGGGGGCAAGACAGTTGGTTTCGCACAGACATATTACCGTCAATGGCAATATTGTCAATATTCCCTCTTACTCCCTTCGCTCTGGAGATGTTGTAGGGGTACGGGAAAAATCAAAATCGGTTCAGGCAATCAATGATTCATTGACCAACAATAGTAGTGTTTATGAATGGATTACTTGGAACAACGATAAGAAAGAGGGGACATTCGTAACCGTTCCTGAAAGACTACAGATTCCTGAAAATATCAAGGAACAATTAATCGTCGAGTTATACTCAAAATAAAACCACATTCATCCAATTATGGCATTACTTAATTTTCAGAAGCCCGATAAAGTAATAATGATCGATTCCACAGATTTCGAAGGGAAATTTGAATTCCGCCCTTTGGAGCCTGGTTATGGATTGACCGTAGGTAACGCATTACGCAGGGTACTGCTTTCCTCATTGGAAGGTTTTGCAATCACTTCGGTTAGGATAGATGGGGTAGATCACGAATTCTCCGTTATCCCTGGTGTGGTAGAGGATGTTACCGAAATGATATTGAATTTGAAACAAGTACGTTTCAAAAGGCAAATAGATGATGTTGAAAGTGAAACCGTCTCAATTTCCGTAAGCGGAAAGGAACAATTGACTGCTGGTGATTTTCAAAAATTCATTTCTGGATATCAAGTATTAAATCCAGATTTGGTCATCTGTAATATGGACGCCAAGGTTTCCATTAACATGGAAGTCATTATTGAAAAAGGAAGGGGTTATGTACCTGCCGAGGAAAACAAAAAATCCAACGCTCCCCTGGGCACCATTGCCGTAGACTCTGTTTTCACTCCCATCAAAAACGTAAAATACAGTATCGAGAACTATAGGGTAGAGCAAAAGACGGATTATGAGAAATTGGTTTTCGAAATCGTAAGCGACGGTTCCATTCACCCGAAAGACGCTTTGACTGAGGCGGCAAAGGTGTTGATCCACCATTTTATGCTGTTCTCTGATGAGCGCATTACTCTAGAGGCCGATGAAATTGCCCAAACGGAAACCTATGATGAGGAGTCATTGCACATGCGTCAATTGCTGAAGACCAAGTTGGTGGATATGGACCTTTCCGTAAGGGCACTCAATTGTTTGAAAGCAGCAGAGGTCGATACACTAGGCGACTTGGTAGCGTTCAACAAAAATGACTTAATGAAGTTCAGAAACTTTGGTAAGAAATCCTTGACAGAATTGGAAGAGTTGGTCATCAACAAAGGACTTCAATTTGGTATGGATTTAACCAAATACAAATTGGATAAAGACTAATAATCATATTTTGCTCTCCCTAATGGTATCGGGATTTGGTAGCAAGATGATAACAATAGCAAAATGAGACACGGAAAAAAATTCAATCACCTCGGAAGAACAGCGGCCCACAGGAAAGCCATGTTGGCAAATATGGCCTGTTCCTTGATTGAGCATAAGAGAATCAATACCACGGTTGCCAAGGCAAAGGCGCTAAAGCAGTTCGTTGAGCCATTGATCACAAAGGCCAAGGCCGTGAATAATGAAACCACTGAGGCTGGGATGCACAATCGTCGTATTGTATTCAAAAATCTTAGGAACAAATACGCCATTACGGAGTTGTTCTCAACGGTTGCTGAGAAAGTAGGCGACCGACCCGGAGGATATACCCGAATCATAAAATTGGGAAATCGTTTAGGGGACAATGCAGATATGGCGTTGATAGAACTGGTTGATTTTAATGAAACCTACAACGCCGGTAAGCCCAAAAAGAAATCCACAAGAAGAAGTAGAAGAGGAAAAGGGAAATCGGCTGGAGCGGCTGCTCCAATTGCCGAAACTACCGGGACAGTGGCGGACGATTCAGAGGAATAAACAAATGTTGATTACTCATTGAAAAATAGAAAAAAGGATACGCTAAAACGTATCCTTTTTTTATGTTCTTTTGTGAAATTTGATTCGTAAAGTATGAAATATCAAAAACGAAAAAAGGCACTGGTACTCTTGGAGGATGGTACCATTTTTTATGGAAAGGCGGTTGGTGATAAGGAGGGGACCGCATTTGGGGAGGTTTGTTTTAATACGGGTATGACCGGTTATCAGGAAATTTTTACAGACCCTTCGTACTATGGCCAAATCATGGTAACAACAAATGCCCATATCGGAAATTATGGTACAAATTCTGATGAAGTGGAATCCGATTCCATCAAGATTGCTGGGCTAGTTGTAAAGAATTTCAGTTACGAATATTCCAGACCAGCGGCGGATAAAAGCCTTTTGGAATTTTTGGATGATAATAACCTAGTGGCCATTTCAGATGTGGATACGAGGGCATTGGTGAGTTATATTAGGGATAATGGAGCAATGAATGCCGTAATTTCCACGAGGGTGAACGAAATAGATGCCCTAAAAAAGGAGCTCAAAAAAGTTCCCAGCATGAAGGGCTTGGAGTTGGTTTCAAAAGTTTCGACCAAGGAGCCGTATTATTTTGGGAAGGAAGATGCCAAGTTCAAGATTTCAGCATTGGATATTGGAATCAAAAAGAACATTTTGAGGAACTTGGCCAAGCGAGGTGCCTACATCAAGGTATTTCCATACAATGCCACACAAGAAGAAATGGGGCAGTTTCAACCTGACGGGTATTTCATCTCTAATGGCCCAGGGGACCCAGAGCCACTTACAGCATCCATTGAAACGACAAAACAGATATTGAAAACCAATAAACCATTGTTTGGCATTTGTTTGGGGCATCAGGTATTGGCCCTGGCCAATGGGGTATCTACCTATAAAATGCACCATGGACATCGGGGTATCAACCATCCCATACTGAACCTTATGACGGGTAAGGGTGAAATTACTTCCCAAAACCATGGTTTTGCCGTGAATCGCGAAGAAACAGAGGCCAATCAAGATTTGGAAATTACCCATACCCATTTAAACGACGGGACAGTGGCCGGAATCAAGATGAAATACAAAAACGTTTTTTCCGTACAATACCATCCAGAGGCAAGTCCAGGACCTCATGATGCAGAATATCTTTTTGACCAATTTTTTGATGCCATAAGAGCAAGCCTGAACTAGAACCATAGGGATACTTTCCCTTCTTATCATAATGATTTTATGACGTTTATCATACTTTATAAATGCATGGCTTTTGTATTTTAGCGCCAATAATTTTCAACCTTTAAAAAGAATACAATGAGCATTATCATCAATATCCATGCAAGACAAATTCTGGATTCGCGCGGTAACCCAACCGTTGAAGTCGATGTAGTAACTGAAAACGGAATATTAGGCCGGGCAGCCGTACCATCGGGTGCTTCCACTGGAGAACATGAAGCGGTTGAATTGCGGGATGGTGGTGACTCGTTTATGGGAAAAGGGGTTGGAAAAGCCGTCAACAACGTAAATTCCATCCTTGCCGAGGAATTGGTGGGAACATCCGTATTTGAACAGAACTATATTGATCATAGAATGATTGAGTTGGATGGAACCCCAAATAAGTCAAAGTTGGGTGCAAACGCCATACTTGGTGTTTCGTTGGCAGTTGCCAAGGCTGCGGCAGAAGAACTCGCAATGCCCCTATATCGCTATGTTGGTGGAGTAAGTGCAAACACCTTGCCAGTACCAATGATGAACATTATTAACGGAGGCTCCCACTCTGATGCTCCTATTGCTTTTCAAGAATTCATGGTAATGCCCGTGAAAGCAAAAGACTTTAGTCATGCCATGCAGATGGGTACTGAGATTTTCCACAATCTCAAAAAAGTATTGCACGGGAGGGGATTAAGTACTGCTGTTGGGGATGAAGGTGGTTTTGCCCCGACACTGGATGGAACTGAGGATGCGATTGAAACCATTGCTAAGGCAGTCGAAAACGCAGGCTATAAATTTGGTGACGAGGTTATGATTGCTTTGGATTGTGCTTCCGCTGAATTCTATGTTGACGGGAAATATGATTACACTAAATTTGAAGGGGATAAAGGGGCCATTAGGACCTCTGAGGAGCAAGCTGTGTATCTGGCTGAACTTTGCGAAAAATATCCCATCATTTCAATTGAAGACGGTATGGATGAAAACGACTGGGACGGTTGGAAATTATTAACGGAGAAAGTAGGGGATACCGTACAACTTGTAGGTGACGATCTTTTTGTAACCAATGTGGAACGTTTGTCCAAAGGTATCGAAAATGGGATTGGAAATTCCATACTTATCAAAGTGAATCAAATTGGTAGTTTATCAGAGACCATTGCAGCGGTAAATATGGCAAAAAACGCAGGATATACGTCCATAATGAGCCATAGGTCTGGAGAAACAGAGGACAATACGATTGCTGATTTGGCAGTTGCCTTGAATACCGGTCAAATAAAGACCGGTTCAGCTTCCCGAAGCGACCGTATGGCCAAATACAATCAATTGCTTAGAATTGAAGAAGAATTGGGTGATGTAGCTTATTATCCCCAGGATAAGGCATTTAAGGTGAAACGGTAACGACAATTTGGAATTGTCAAAGCCTTTCTTCAGGAAAGGCTTTTTTTTGCTCCTGTTATAACGTAACTTAACGCAAAACATAGCAAACCCAAGTATTGACATTTTATGGAAAATTTCCTTTTTGCCGCTGCTGAAAATGATGCAATACCCCACTGCAAAGCTGGCGGTATGGGTGATGTGGTTAGGGATGTTCCCAGACAGATTTCCGAACGTGGGGACAAAACACATGTGGTTGTACCTTCCTATGGAAGGTTGCACCAAAATGGAACATTTAAGACCACACTCAAGTTTGGTCTAAGGGGTACGGATTATACGGTGGAACTCTACGAGGTAGCGGGTAAGAGAAAGTTTGATAATATTCACCATTATGTTATCCACCATCCGGAAATAGAAGCCGGTAGCATAGCCCATATCTATCATGATGACCCGGAAGAACCCTTTTTTACAGACTTCATTAAGTATGTCATTTTCTGTACAGCAGTAGCGGAAGCCATAAAACAAGGGGCATTTGGTGAATTGGATGTGGTTCACCTGCACGATTGGCATTCCAGCCTGTTGTTGTTTTTACGGGAATACCATCCGGCTTACGAAAGCCTTAAAAAGATCCAATTTGTTTACAGCATCCATAACTTAGCTATCCAAGGTATCCGCCCTTTTACTGATAATTATGCCTCCGTTCATAATTGGTTTCCTGAGGTGGCCATTGATTACCAAAGGCTAATGGACTATCGCTATCAGGATTGCATCAATCTAATGGCGGTTGGCATTCGATTGGCGGATGCTGTCCATACCGTTTCCCCATCGTATAAAAAAGATATCATGCTGCCAAGTTCCCCGCCAGAATTCATTGGTGGAGAGGGATTGGAGGAAGATTTGAAGGAGGCCAATAAACAAGGAAGACTTTTTGGAATCCTCAATGGGTGTAACTACATGGGTATTAACACAGAGGCCAAGGGGGAAATTTATAGGAATACGGTGAAGGCCCTGTTTCGTTGGCTACAGGATGAGGATAAGAAATATAAAGCGGATTTTCTTGCACATACCGGTGAGAAAATCATGCAGTATGTCGGTAATCGGCCAAAATTCATTGTTTCAAGTGTTGCTCGTCTGACAGAACAAAAGTTTTATTTTTTTAAGAGGTCCCCCGAGGCTTTTGTCGAAATCCTGAAAAAATTGGAAAAGGTTCAGGGTATCTTTATGCTCTTGGGCACTGGTGCCCCAGAGTATGAAGAGCTATTTAGAAAAATTAGTTACGAGAATAAAAATTTCATCTTCACCAACGGACAGTCAGAGAGTTTGATTGACTCTATGTACTTGGAGTCGGATCTTTATTTTATGCCCAGTCTTTTTGAACCCTGTGGTATCAGTCAAATGCTGTCCATGCGCAATGGTAATCCATGCCTTGTGCACCACACAGGTGGTCTTATCGATACGGTTGAACCTTTGAAAACAGGTTTTGCTTTTGATGGAAAAACGTATGATGAAAAGATCGAGAATATGCTCAGGGCATTTGATGTGGCTTTGGACATATTTCAGAATGACAGACCCACTTGGAAAAAAATACAGACTGCTGCCAAACGCAAGCGTTTTACTTGGAAGAAATCTGTGGATAAGTACTACGAGCAACTCTATAAGTTGTAGTATTTTTAATTTCCTCCATTTCTGTTAAGAATAGTTCAAATTAGGTGGTTTGAATTGTTAAACCCTTGTCTTTTTCGTAAATTTATAGGCTTTTCAACTACAGTTAAACACACATAAATGTCAAGAACCGCAACAATAGAATTTGAAGGAAAAAAATTTGAATTTCCTGTTATTAAGGGAACGGAAGATGAATTGGCCATCGATATAAAAACCTTACGGGGAACTACGGGAATGGTCACCATTGACCCAGGATACAAGAACACGGGTTCCTGTGAAAGTGCCATCACTTTTTTGGATGGAGAAAAAGGAATCTTAAGATATCGAGGATATTCTATTGAGGAATTGGCAGAAAGGGCAGATTTTCTGGAAGTGGCCTATCTGCTCATTTTTGGGGAACTGCCCAATAAAGAGCAGTTACAAAAGTTCTATGACGATATCACCGAAGAATCACAGGTTGATGAAGAGATGAAAAAGATTTTGGACGGATTTCCAAAGTCCGCCCACCCGATGGGCGTACTTTCTTCATTGACCAGTGCACTTGTGGCGTTCAATCCCTCAACTGTGGATGTTTCCTCCGAGGAAGCCATGTACAATTCCATTGTTCGCATTTTGGGTAAGTTTCCGGTATTGGTTGCATGGACCATGCGCAAAAAAATGGGCCTGCCTTTGGACTATGGAGATGATAGTTTGGGTTATGTGGAGAACATCCATAAAATGATGTTCAAGAAGCCGACCAAAGATTACGTTAAAGACCCCATAGTTATAGATGCTTTGGACAAACTCTTAATCCTTCATGCAGATCATGAGCAAAATTGTTCCACTTCTACAGTTAGAATAACCGGTTCTTCACATGCGGGACTTTTTGTTTCCCTGGCTGCTGGTGTATCCGCCTTATGGGGACCATTACATGGTGGTGCCAACCAAGCGGTGTTGGAAATGTTGGAAGCAATCAGGGCTGACGGTGGGGATACCAAAAAGTACATGGCCAAGGCCAAAGATAAAAATGACCCATTTAGACTGATGGGCTTTGGGCATAGGGTATATAAAAACTTCGACCCCCGTGCTAAAATCATTAAGAAGGCAGCTGATGAGGTATTGGGAAATCTTGGCATTGATGACCCCATTTTGGATATTGCCAAGGGACTGGAAAAAGAGGCTTTGGAGGATCAATACTTCGTAGATAGAAAATTGTATCCCAATGTAGATTTTTATTCGGGTATTATTTACAGAGCTATGGGAATTCCAGTTGATATGTTTACCGTAATGTTTGCTTTGGGAAGATTACCGGGATGGATTGCCCAGTGGCGTGAGATGCGTTTGCGCAAAGAACCTATTGGTAGACCTCGGCAAATATACATAAGAGCCAACCACAGGCCATTTGTGGATTTATCGAATCGATAAAAGATATCGTATTCTTTTGAATAATGTCCATTTTCAACGGGGTTGGGAATGGACTTTTTTATATTTGCGCAAAAATTTTTTAGATGTTGAATTTGAATATAGTTGATGAAACAGCACCTTTAAAAGCTGTGGTTCTGGGCACTGCAGAAAGTTCAGGACCTATTCCGAAGCCTGAAGATGCATATGACCCAAAGTCCCTAAAGCACATTTTGGAAGGAACGTATCCCAATGAAATCGATATGGTCATGGAAATGAATGCTTTTGACTCGGTTTTCAAAAAATACGGTGTTGAGGTTTTTAGACCGGAAGTTTTACAGGACTGTAATCAAATTTTTTCTAGAGACATTGCTTTTGTAATTGAAAACAAGCTTGTTAAAGCCAATATATTACCACATAGGGAAGAGGAGTTTGAGGCCATCCTTCACGTTTTGGAGTATATCGATTCCAATAACATTCTATACCCCCCGGAAGAGGTCCATATAGAGGGCGGCGATGTAATGCCTTGGAATGATCATATTTTTATCGGCACCTATGCGGGACATGACTATCCCGATTATATTACGGCAAGAACCAATATGGAGGGCGTGGAATACATGAAACAGATGTTTCCTCAAAAACAGGTGAAATCTTTTGAATTACGAAAATCAATTTCCCACCCTGAGGAGAACGCCCTGCACTTGGACTGTTGTTTTCAACCTATTGGCAATGACAAGGCGATTATACATAAAAATGGATTCTTGCTTGAAGACGAATACCAGTGGCTTGTGGATTTTTTTGGAAAGGACAATATTTTTGAGATTACGGCCCATGAAATGTATCTCATGTTTAGTAATGTTTTTTCAATATCACCCCAGGTTGTGGTTTCAGAAAGAAACTTCACCAGGCTCAATAACTGGCTGCGCGACCACGGATTTACGGTGGAGGAGATTCCGTATGCAGAAATTTCAAAACAGGGGGGATTGCTACGTTGCAGTACCATGCCCTTAATCAGAGAATAATTTCCCCACCATGCAAATCACCAATACCATACTCATGATTCGCCCTGTGGCGTTTAGAAAAAACGAGCAAACGGCGGTAAACAATTACTTTCAAGAAGATATTTCCATTACGAATACCAAAATAAACGCTAAGGCGCAAAAAGAATTCGATCAATTTGTCGCTACGCTGCGCCATCATGGAATCAATGTCATTGTCGTAGACGACAATAAAGACAACGATACCCCAGACTCCATATTCCCCAATAATTGGGTTTCCTTTCACAACACGGGAACCGTAGTGGTGTATCCCATGTTTGCGGAAAACCGAAGGAAGGAGCGGAGGGAGGATATTTTTGATGTTCTTGAGAGCCATGGCTTTCAAATAAATACCATTGTGGACTATACCGCTGCCGAGGCGGAAGGGGTCTTTTTGGAAGGTACGGGTAGTATCTTAAAGGATAGGGTCAACCAAAAAGCCTATTGTGCCCTTTCTGAACGGGCCCATGAGGAACTGTTCATAGAATTTTGTGAGGATTTTGATTGTTTCCCGGTTATTTTTACAGCTAATCAGACGGTAAATGGCGAAAGAAAGCCCATTTATCACACCAATGTGATGATGGCCATGGCAGAGACTTTTGTGGTGATTTGCCTGGACGCCATTGATGATAAAAAGGAACGGAAGAACGTGGTGGAGCACATAAAGAAAGACGGTAAGGAAATTATTGCTATCACGGAGGCGCAAATGCATGCGTTTGCCGGGAATATGCTTCAGGTATATGGAAAAGACGAACAACGCTTTATGGTGATGAGTTCACAGGCGTTTCACAGTTTGCGGGAAGAGCAAATTGCCGCGATAGAAAAACATTGCGCTATTGTACACAGCCCATTGGATACCATTGAAACCTGTGGAGGAGGTTCCGCCCGCTGTATGATGGCAGAGGTGTTTTTGCCTAAAGTGTGATCATTCTTCCCCTATCGTAAACTCCCGAATCGCCCGATTGGGTTCCATAATGGTATAGCCTTTCCAAAATTCGGGGTCGTACTTAGGCATATAGGTGGCCTTAACACTTTTATTTTCTTGGTAGGCTTCAAATTGACTTTGATCGATAAGGGTGTTCTCAAAGACCACCAGTTCCCATTTATTGGTATTGGTCATTCTAAAATCAATGTTTAGGCGCAGTTCATTTTGTTTACGACGGCCTTTTACATTTTTGTTCTTTTCAATGACATCCAAGGGGCGGTCCAATCGAAACCAGCGTCCGAAATTAAAATCGGCGAACTTGAGGTCGTACTTGCCATTGGGCAATTGCGTGAATTGCATACTGCCCTTATAAAGGGTTTCCCTATAAAAAATACCAAGCAATCTGAAGTTTCGGAGGTTCTTTACGTTTTCAAAATCAATACGCATAACACCGTAATCCTCAATATTTACATAAACCCGTCCTTTAAAGTCGGCGCCTCCTTTTGGTCTAAAGTCAATGACATAGACTCCAACATCTTCAATATCGGTATAGCCCGCTAATTCAAATTCGTACTTTCTGGTCTTTTCAATAAGGTCCAGTTTACTATCCTCTTGGTAAAAGACTTCCTGTAAAAGCTCATCAAAAATGTGTTTCTGTCCATCCACCACCCCTGAAATGGTGTCCCTTTGTATTTCCTTTTCCAATGCCTGGGCATTTTCGGCTGTGGCCTCATCGGCTTCCATTTCCTCCATTACCTCTTCTACCTGAACCTTTTGGCTAAAGATCCCTGATTTAATTTTTAGGTAGGAATCTGGTTTTATATTCTTTTTGAACATGGTCTCCATGCGTTTGCCCAAATCTTCAAAAGAGCCAATATCTTTTTTGTCATAAAGCTCTGCTGCCTTAAGCACGTTCACTTTGTAGCCCTTGTCGGTTTTATAGAAATCCCCTAAGGCCTCGGTATAGTGGTATGAATTGCGGGGAATGGCCATGGCTATGCTGTCAATCAATTCCTTGTCCAATTCTTCTATGGAGGATTTTTCAAACCCGAAGTCTACCTTTTGAATAGCTCCAAATACGGATTGCCGCAAAAAATAGCGTTGTTTTAGTGGGGCGTTGTTCCTATTTTGGGGCAAGCGCTCTTTCATTCGTTCTATGATGTCATCTACATCCAATTCCTCATCAAATAGATATACACCACTCAATTTAATGACTTTGGGTTTCATGGTAATGATGGAATCTTGCAGCTGCTGTAAGGAAAAGCCAATCCTTTCGTAGCCCATGGAGGAAACGTAAACAGAATCCAGCAATTGCGTACGTTGTTCCAGTGTAAAGGCAAACTTCCCTTCTTCATTGGTAATAACTCCTTGGTTTTCCCCATATTGAATGGTGGCATAGGGAATGCCTTTTTTAGTCTTTGCATCCAACAATTGGGAAGAGTATGTCTGTGCAATAATTTGACTACTGAAAAGCACAAATAGGGGTAAAAGTTTTATTTTCATGTGTTTCGATTGAAGGCTCAACTATAAAGACCCTTTTTTATCACGAATGGTTGCTTGGATGACGACTAAATTCGTCTTTTGTTTCATTATGGTTTATACTGTGGAGATATTTCGAATCATACCACCAAAAATGAAATAGTGAAAGGGTAAAACACTGTACCAATAGAGGCGCCCTTTTAGGCCTTTCGGTCGAAAGGTGGCCACTTGGTGCAGTACCTTCTGGTCGTCAATTTTAAATTCCAACCAAGCTTCCCCAGGGAGGCGCATTTCAGCAAAAAGCAACAAACGTTTTCCTTTTTTATCGGCTAAGAGTACCCTCCAAAAGTCCAGCGCGTCCCCAGGGAAAATTTTATCGGGATGGGTACGCCCACGGCGTAGTCCTGGTCCGCCATTGAGCTTGTCCAAAAAACCGCGTATTTTCCAAAGCCAGCTACCGTAGTACCAGCCGGTTTCCCCACCAATGCGCCAGATATTTTCCAACGCTTTTTCTTCATTGGTAACGGTAACCTTCTGCACATCCCTTAAGACGCCATATTTAGGGACTTGAATGTATTTTTCCAAATCTTCCTGTACTTGCCCGCTGGCAATACTGTCCTTCCAACTGCTGATAACCAGGTTTTGTTCTATCTTTTTGAAGGCCATGGCAATGGCCTCTTTGTAGGAATGCGTTTCAATGCCCAATACTTGTTGGAGTCGATTATCACGGGCCACGACTTCCATTTTCATACTATCCACAAGGTTGATGGCCAATTTATAGGAAGTTGAGGTAACGAAGTACAGCCAATAGGAGGACAACTTTGGCGTCATCACCGGAACCGTGAAAATCCAATTCTTAAATCCCCTGACATTCGCGTATTGATGCAACATTTCCTTGTAGGTCAAAACATCGGGACCACCAATGTCAAAGGATGCATTATAGGTTTTAGTATGGCCCAAGACCCCGGTCAGGAATTTAATGACGTCACGAATGGCGATGGGTTGACTTTTGGTCAACACCCATTTTGGGGTTATCATTACAGGAAGCTTCTCGCAGAGATCACGTATGATTTCGAACGAAGAACTTCCGGAACCCACAATGATGCCCGCCCGAAGTACCGTAAGGTTAAAATGACCATGATAAAGAATTTCCTCCACATTTTTTCGGGAAGACAGATGCTTGGAAAGCTTTTCTTCATTAACAATGCCGCTCAAGTAAATGACCTGTTCACAAGAAGTTTGAGAAAGGTATTGGTTAAAATTTGTGGCGGCTTTGGCCTCTTTTTCATCAAAATCGGTGGTTGAACCCGTCATGGAGTGGATGAGGTAATAGGCGGCATCGATGTCATTAGGGATGATTCCTGATCGGAATTCATCCAGAAAATCCAATTCGATGACGTCCACTTTTTTACGTGTCTTTGCATCAATGGACAACCGATTTTCATCACGAACTGCGCACACAATGTCATGGCCCATCTCCAAAAGTCGGGGAAGCAAACGCATCCCAATATACCCATTGGCACCGGTGAGTAGGATTTTCATAAATCCTCAATATTGGTTGGGGCGTTGTCCGCCTTATAGTCCAGTAGCTTTTTGAAGAATTTTTGGATGGCCTTGGTATCCGACCTTACTTTGATAAAATAATTATCCCGATAAATGGAATATATGGCAAAGTCCCCTTTGTAGACGGTCAATTTATAGTACGGAATGACCAAGGCGTACGATTCCAATAAGGAACGAAAACCAATGATGATTCCCTTGGGTCGCATTTCAATGTTGCAACGATTGGCGTTGTTGTCCAAAATCAATAGGTTACCAATTTCAACACTTGCTTCCGTAATCTCAAGTTTTGGGCTACCGATGCCTCCCATTTTAAAGCGCTCTTTAAGGGTAAAGGGCTTACCAACTTCCGCATCGACTTTTTTTGTGATGTCTGAGTTGGAATATGATACATTTACAAGCATTTTTAAAATTACTGATTCGATTCCGGTTACTTCTTAAAACTTCGCTAAAACCCTATAAAAAATGTAGTTTTGCAGGCTGAAATATACTTTAAAATGAAGCTAGAACAGGTTTTGGAAGCAAAGGTAAGGGAAGCGGTCAATTCCATCTTCAAAGTGGATGTGCCGTCTGTGGAATTCCAACCTACCCGAAAGGACTTTGAAGGGGATATCACTATTGTGGTTTTTCCCATGCTTCGATGGGTTAAAGGAAATCCTGTGCAAATCGGTACCAAAATTGGCGCACACCTTCAGGAAAATATGGCTGAAATTTCTAAGTTCAACATGGTCAAAGGGTTTTTGAATCTGGTGGTAGCGGATGGCTTTTATTTTAATTTTTTCAGTTCCATTTTGAATACGGAACACTTTGGATACCAACCTCAAAATTCCAAGGATGCGGTGATGGTGGAGTACTCCTCGCCCAATACCAACAAACCTTTGCATTTGGGACATATCCGCAATAACCTGTTGGGCTATTCGGTAGCTGAAATTTTAAAGGCAGCCGGACATAAAGTGTACAAAACCCAAATCATCAATGATAGGGGCATCCATATCTGTAAAAGTATGTTGGCGTGGCAGAGGTTTGGAAATGGGGAAACCCCTGAATCTTCAGGACTGAAAAGCGATCATTTGGTAGGGAAGTATTATGTGGAATTTGACAAAGCCTACAAGGCTGAGATTGCGCAATTGGTTTCCGACGGAAAAGAAAAGGCAATTGCCGAAAAGGAGGCTCCAATTTTAGTCAATGCCCAAGAAATGTTACGTAGGTGGGAGTCAGGTGATGACGAGGTGGTAGCCCTATGGAAAAAAATGAATGGTTGGGTATATGAAGGCTTCGATACTACCTACAAGAATTTAGGAGTGGATTTTGACCAATTGTATTATGAGAGTGATACGTATCTACTTGGTCGTGATGTGGTCAAAGAGGGCCTTGAAAAGGGGGTGTTCTTTAAAAAAGGGGATGGTAGTGTTTGGATCGACCTCACCGATGAAGGATTGGATGAAAAGATTGTACTTCGCTCGGACGGAACTGCAGTATACATGACCCAGGACATTGGTACGGCCATTCAACGCGTGACCGATTTTCCGGACATCAATGGTATGGTATATACCGTGGGCAATGAACAGGATTACCACTTTAAAGTGCTCTTTTTGATTTTGAGGAAACTTGGCTTTTCATGGGCCGAAAAGCTGTACCATCTAAGTTATGGAATGGTGGACTTGCCTTCCGGTAAGATGAAAAGTAGGGAAGGGACTGTGGTTGACGCGGATGACCTTATCCAAAACATGGAAGATACCGCTGCAGAAATCTCTCAAGAATTGGGAAAACTGGAGGGCTATTCCGATGACGAAAAAAAGGTACTATACCAAACAATCGGCTTAGGGGCCCTAAAATATTATATCCTAAAGGTAGATCCAAAGAAGCGGATTTTGTTCAATCCTGAAGAGTCGGTGGATTTTCAAGGAAATACAGGGCCATTTATTCAGTATACCTATGCCAGAATCCAGTCCATTTTAAGAAAGGCAAATCCAAGCGAAATCCCAACTGCATTAGATACTAAATTGGATTTACACACAAAGGAAAAGGAACTATTGAAACAGTTGCAACTATTTCCTGAGAAAGTACAGGAGGCCGCTGACAATTATAGTCCGGCCCTGATTGCCAATTATACCTATGATTTGGTCAAAGAATTTAATTCGTTTTACCAGCAGGTTTCCATTTTAGGGGAAACCGATATGGCAAAGCGCTTATTTAGAATTCTCCTATCCAAAAAAGTAGGGGAGGTGATTCGGGATGCATT
This sequence comes from Bacteroidota bacterium, assembly GCA_039184365.1. GTDB lineage: Bacteria > Bacteroidota > Bacteroidia > Flavobacteriales > Flavobacteriaceae > Croceivirga. Next base: position 16,108 of record JBCDBE010000070.1, read on the forward strand.
TCGCCTGTTGGGGGTTGATGTTCCCAAGCGTATGTAGCACTTAAATTAGTATCGTGATTGAACAATGGCACAAATCATCTATATTGTAAGTGCCATTCTAACATGACCATGCAGACGCAAAAAACCAAGCTTAAGAAATTCGGTACCTTTGGTGGGGTATTTGCGCCAACACTCTTGACCATTCTTGGAGTCATTATGTACCTGCGTATGGGCTGGGTGGTAGGCAATGCCGGACTGCTTGGCGCATGGATAATTATCCTTGTTTCATTTTTGATTACGCTGTGTACGGCACTTTCCATGTCTGCCATTACCACCAATATCCGTATTGGTGCCGGGGGTGCCTATGCCATCATATCACAGGCATTGGGCTTGGAAGTAGGGGGAAGCCTTGGGATTCCTCGGTATATTTCACAGGGTTTGGCCGTGACCATGTACATTTTTGGTTTTCGGGAGGGGTGGCTCGGTATATTTCCTGATCATGACCCCTTTCTGGTGGACATCATCGTTTTCTCCATACTTATTTGTATTGCCTATATCAGTGCAGATTTGGCCATTAAGACCCAATATTTTATTATGGGCATCATTGTGCTATCCCTGATTTCCATAGTAATGGCAGCCTATCATGGCTCCATGGCCATTCCAACGGAAAATGCCATTCGATGGGGTACCTTTAAAGGGTCCATAGAAAACAATTTTAGCGGAAGCAGTTTTTGGGTTGTATTTGCCGTATTCTTTCCTGCGGCGACGGGAATCATGGCTGGGGCCAATATGTCCGGTGAACTAAAGGATCCCAAAAAGAGTATTCCATTGGGAACCTTGTGGGCCATTGGAGTGAGCTTTGTTATCTATATGGTGTTGGCCTTTTGGATTGCCCGTTCGGCTACGGAAGAGGAACTGATATCCAATTACAATATTATTATTGACAAATCCTATTTTGGCCCTTTGGTCATTGCGGGGATTTTAGGGGCTACTTTTTCCTCGGCTTTGGCCTCCATTGTTGGTTCATCACGTATTTTATTTGCCATGGGGGAACATAAGGTATTGCCCTATGCCAACTTCCTTTCGGGGCAAAGTGCCAATGGGCAGCCCAGAAATGCTATGATCGTTACCGGAATCATGATTTTTTTGACGATGTTACTTAGGGACTTGAATGCCATTGCCCCTCTGGTTACGCTTTTTTTCCTGATTACCTATGCCATGATCAATATTGTGGTCATTATAGAACAACAATTGGGATTGATAAGCTATCGTCCTCTTTTTAAGGTCAATAAATGGATACCATGGGTAGGATTGCTTTCTTCGGTAATGGCCATGTTTATTATTAATCCCACCATTAGTCTGGTTTCCCTGGTCATTGTTTTTGTCGTCTATTGGTTCTTGTCAAGGCAGAATTTGGAAACCCCTTTTGAGGATGTACGTTCGGGACTTTTCGTTTCGTTTGCCGAATGGGCGGCCAAGCATACGTGGGGGATGAAAAAAATGCAGCAACGGGCTTGGAAACCCAACCTGATGGTACCTATAAGGGACATCAGTGGCGCCAAAGGGAACTTTCAGTTCTTGCGGAACATTGCGGCTCCCAAAGGCTCCATCAAATTATTGGGAATTGCCCCTTTTTCCGCTAACGAACCTTTCACCCAAGAATTGGTGTCACTCTCCCAGGCTTTTCGAAACAAAGGGGTGTTCTCTTCGTGGACGGTCATCCATACCGATGAATTTGCCAAAGGGGTCAACTACGGAAACCAAGCCCTTAAAGGAGCATTTTTTAGACCCAATATTGTATTCCTCAATTTGCAGCAGCATGATGATTTTGATGCAGAAATTAAACCGGTAATTCAAGAAAGCGTGCGATTGGAAATAGGGGTTTTGCTGTTTTCCGCCCACGCAACGGCTCTTTTGGGACAACGGAATCTTATCAATGTTTGGGTAAGTGATAGAAGGGGCAATTGGGAGTTGGGCTGGGATATAGGAAGTTTGGACTTGTCTACATTGATTGCATATAAGCTAAAAAAGAATTGGCAGGCAAGAATTCGATTGGTCATGGTCATTGATCAAGCTGATGAAAAGGAAAATGCCAAAAAGTTTCTCAATTCTTTGGTGAATTTGGCCCGACTTCCTGAAACACTTGTCGAGGTTCATTTGGGGGATTTTAGGGAATTCATCAAAAAAGCACCCTCTGCGGACTTAAATATTTTTGGAATGGATGCGGAATTCAAACATGAGTTTATCATGGAAATGACCAAAAAAACAAATAGCTCATGTCTGTTTGTAAAGGATTCTGGACATGAGAGTATTTTGGCCTAGCTTAAAATCAAATAAAAAAGCCCTTGTTGAATAGACAAGGGCTTTTCAAGTAACCAACTAAAAATAACTACGAGTCTGACGTAGCAGATTGTGAGGCAACGGCAGCTCCATAAACAACCAAACCGAAACCAATTTTGTTGATGGCGTCACCAATATTATAAATAACGTCCATGTTCAATCCTTCAAAGAGGCCATCATACCAACCGGTAGTTCCTGCCATATATCCAATAGGATAAATGGCCCAACCTACCAATACGAACCAACATAAGGTTTTGTGGGCTTTAAGAACCGACCCTCCAGCGGCTTCTGCCAATTTCTTGGCCGAACCAAACCAGATTTCATAAACGATGTAGAAGTAGGCAATTCCCGAAATCAATCCCCAAAGTGCAGGACCTGAGCCTGTTGTATAGACCGCTTCCCCGAAATAGCCGGTCACGAGCATAATTACAGAGGCCGCAATCAACTTCCACATTAAAGATTTGGTAGCACCCGCGACTTTAAGAATAAGGTAGAACTCCACACACATTAAAGGTACCGTGAGCGTCCAGTCCACATACCTGAAGAAGGTAGGGGACTCTCCTACACCGGCCCAGTAATCACGCATGTACCAATAATGTACAGCAGCGATAAAGGTAATCAATCCTGATACCAGGATAGAGGTCTTCCACTTTCTATCGAAACTGTTCATGGACAAGAAAAAGAAAGCAGAAGCGGCCATCATGGCCATACACCCTACAAAAAAGGTGAATCCAACATAATCGTCGTTGGCAATCTTACTGACATCAGCCAATAAGGGTAAATTTAAAAATAAAGATTTCATATTATGATAGTTAATTAGATTTTGTTGAAGCTAAGATAGGTAAAGTTAAACAAGAATATTATAAAAAATGTATAATTTTTTTGTCATATCTTTAAACAAAATTTGTAAAAAGCGTTCAAATGCAAAATATCATCATTGTTTTGACCTTTTTTGGATTATGGTTGTCCACGCAATTGTCATTCGTGGTGCAAGATTATATTGCCTATGCTTGTATCCTAACATTTGGTGTATTGCATGGGGCCAATGATATTACTCTAATAGCTTCATTGACAAAAAGAAAGGAATCAAAAAAGAAGTTGCTGCTCACCTATTTAGGGGCAATCATGTTGGTTACACTCTTATTTGTAATATCCAGAGAAGTTGCC